>CALXXA010000014.1 GCA_944392585.1 uncultured Alphaproteobacteria bacterium
AATTATGCAAAAATTCAAAAAAATTCCTCTTTGTTAAAGTATATTCTCATACTGGAAAACTTTAAAAACAAAAATCCTCGATTTTTTAACCACGGAACGTCTTTCGACGGCATAAGCGCCATTTATAGTATTATTCAAGGGAAGAAAAGAATCACTCAATGCGATGTTGACAACTTTCTAGATATAACCGAACAATTTAAATTTAAAATAAATTGTCCTCAGAGTTCGGTTTTAAAAGAATTTCATTTAAAAGGAGAAAAGTATATTACCGTTCATCGCGGATGCGATACGAGACATCATTTAAATTCAAATAAATTATGGCCTCTTCCGTACTATAACGAATTAATAAAAATGATAAAAACGCACTACCCACAATACAAAATTGTCCAGCTCGGCGTGAATGAAGTTCGTTGCCCTCCCATGAAAAACGTGGACATAAACTTAGTCGGAAAAACGCAGTTAGCGGATATTCCCGCTATTTTGAAGAGTAGTTTCCTGCATATAGATAGTGAGGGTGGATTCGTTCATATGAGGCATGCCATAGGAGGAGGAGCTTCCATCGTTTTATTCGGACCAACCTCAAAAGAATTTTTTGGTTATTCTGAAAATATCAATATCCGATCAAATGTATGTCCTCATTGGTGTGAGCATGTTCTTGAAAAATGGGATGAATCTTGTATTTTAACCCGAAATGAACCTCTTTGCATGAAGAGTATTTCTCCTGAAGAAGTCTTTAGTAAATTATCTGCCAAACTGGGAAACAGGTGAATCAATGAGTGTCATTCATAAAACATATAAAATATTCGGACTGCCTTTGTTTGCTAAAGAGGAAAAAACAAAAGTTTCTTCTTACGAGAAAAGTATTCCCTCTTCCAAGAAACCAGAAAAAAGCCCGTTAAAAATAGCTATCAAAAACGGAGGCGGAATGGGAGACTCTTTAATTGATGTCGCTTTTATTCAAAATCTCCGACGATTTTTACCCCTTAACACACAAATAGATTACTACGCCAAATCATACAAGATATTAAAATCTATGCCTTTTTTAAACCACGTCTATGATTATACCACTTCTTTCAATCCCAAAGATTATGATTTAGTCATGACAAATCATCGCTTTTTTATCATCGGAAATTTCATAGAAGACAAAATTAAACAACAAGCCCCTATCTTGTATAAATATGTAAAATATCAACAAGATCTAAGAAATAATATATTAAAAGGAAATAACGATAATAATAATTTATACGCACAGTATGCAGAAATACTCGGGAAAAACAGGTGGGAGCAATTAGACTTAAAAAATATAACTGGATTTAACAGAAATTTCCAAGCTTACATGTCTATTTCCCCGGAATATATGTCTATTTTGACAAGATATAAATTAACGCCTTATCAATATATCACCATAAACAGAGGCGTTGATAATAATTTAAGCGAGCTTTGTCCTAAATTATGGCCTTTGGATTATTATAAAAAATTAGTCGTTTTATTAAAGGAACGCTATCCAAATATAACATTAATCCAAGTCGGCGCAAGCAACAAATACGGTGTAATCGGAGCTGATTTAAATTTATTAGGGAAAACTCATATAGAAGAAACAAAAATTTTACTTAAAAACAGCTTACTTCATATTGATATAGAAGGCGGATTAGTCCATGTCAATTACCTTCTACATGGGAAAAGCTGCGTCATCTTCGGCCCTACAAATTTAAAAGAATTCGCTTATAAAAATAACATCAATATAAAATCCGATGCATGTATCCCTTGCTGCTGGGTTACACACGATTGGCAGTTAAAGTGTTTAAAAGGGTCCAACATACCTCCTTGCATGTCCTCTGTCAAACCAGAAACAGTCATGCAAAAAATAACTCCTTATATAGATAATTGGAAAAAACCAAGCTTCAGAACAAAAGCCATAAACCATATTAATCTGGAAAGGAAACAAATTCATATTGTCGGAAATATCTCTTTAAATACACTCAATACCTTATCGGCCGTCAACGATATCATTATTTACAAAGATCAAATAACGCCCGAAGATATAAACATTGCTCAAAAAAATCATTACACGTACTCTTTAGGCAATTCTTATAACTTGCCTTTAAAGACATCAAGCGTGGAATATGTCTTGTGGAAGCCGCAACAGAGCAGCTTTTATCAAACTTCCATTTTTAAAGAGTTAATACGAGTATTAAAAACCAACGGAGTTCTTTATATCGTATCTCAAACCTTAAATGAAGAATTAATAACAACTCTTTCTCATAACAAAAAAACAAAATATATTGAAATTACAAAGGAATAAAATCATGAAAAAGAAAAAACTCACCTATATGCTGGCCGTTACACAAGACTATGTTTTTGCCGCAGGCAATATCGTCTTATCATTAATCAAACAACGCCCGGAAAAAGACTTTGATATCACTATTTTCTACGATAGTATGCTCCCTTGTGATAAAAAAATATTTACAGATACCGGAATATGCACTCTCATAGAATATAAGGTTCCTAAAGAGTTTGAGAAAAAAATTCGAACAAATTGTCCTAAATTCAATGATGAAAATTTTGCAAAACATTTTAGCTTTTTAAAATTCGCAAAGTTTGAAATATTTTCTTTGTTGGATAAATATGAAAATGCCGTTTGGCTTGATGCCGATATCGCCGTACAGGATGATCCTTACGATATTATTAATTATCCTCCTTTTGCTATCACAGAAGACAGAGGGTGGACCGTTCAAAACAACTTTACAGCTCCGATACCAGGATATGACATGGATAAAAGCGGCGTTTGTTCCGCCGTATTTTTAGTAACCGATAAGCTCCCCGATTATCAAAAAATGAAAGACTGGTGTTATAAAAAAGCAGAAAAACTTTGTCCTCATTTTAAAAACATAGATCAGGGAATATTTAATATATTACTTCAAGAATTTAAAATAGAATACCAACTTTTACCTCTAGACGATTATCAGTGCTTTACAGACAGAGACGAAGGATCTTTCGCTAAAATAGCTCACTTCGGCGGCAAAGCAAAAGTATGGAATAACACCGAAATGATTTCTTCTTTTCCAGAATGGTACCGCATGCATTTAAAATGGATGAAATTAGGGGGAAGCGACTTCTCTCATGAAGAAAAATTTTCCGTCATCAATGTTTACAAAAAATTACAAGACAGAAATAGAAAAATAAAAAACTTACAAGATGAAGTAAATAATTTAAAAAATACTCTTAAAGGAATTCTAGATATCAAAAAAAACGAAGAAACAGAAATAGGGTTTAAAATAAAACTTCTTGGGATTTCTTTCCTAAAAAAGAAAGTAAAAAAAGACGTAATCCGCTATTACTTTTTAGGATTTATTCCGGTTTTGATAATTAAAACAACCAAAAACAACTAGGAGAATTAGTATGCAAGAAATCATCGGGGAAAACAATCATATTATTGCGCCACAAAATTTAAAATGCGATATTAGAATTTATGGGAATAACAACAATATAATCTTTGATGAAACATCAAACTTAACCGGAATGTGTATTATTTACGGAAGTAATACAGAAGTCAGAGTTGGTCGTCAAACAAAAGGGAATGTTATTATAAAAATCGGTGGAGACGATATGCGGAAGACGGATGAAGCAAAACTTATTATAGGCGACAATGTTCATTTTGGAAGCGTAGCATTTCAACTTATGGAAAAAGGAAGTAAAATAGAAGTCGGAAATAGATCCATTTTTGCAAGAGGCATTCAAATATTTTGTTCCGACACACACTCTGTTATTGATTTAGAAGGGAATCTTCTCAACGCTGGAAAATACGTTGAGATAGGAGAACATGTCTGGGTAGGTACTGACGTAAAAATCGGTAAAAACACAAAAATTCCTAAAGATTCTATTGTCGGGTGGGGAAGCGTCGTTACACATTGTTTCCAAGAACCTAATGTAGTCATTGCAGGGAACCCGGCGAAAGTAGTTAAAAAAGGAATAAATTGGGACGGGAAACATCCTGACCTTTATGCTGAAAGGAATAAAAATGGAAAATAAAAGGATTGTCGCTTTTGAACTTTTTGCCGTGTGTCTTTGGTTGTATTCTTTTTTGCACGGAGGCCCCAGTAAGTACGATTTATTATCTTTATTTGCTTTTAGCCTTATTATTCCGATACTCGCATTAAGAAAAGAGTTTTGGCTAAAGTTTTTTTCATGGAAACAATGGGAAAAATTGACGCCTACTGCCTATATGTTATTTTTAACGCATATTGTTTGTTTGGAGATTATAAGAAAGTACATCTCTTACAAAGAATATCCTCAACCGCTGGTTTACTTTATGGTCATGGGATTTTGTATTATTTTTGCGATTATCTGTTATCACACACAAAAATGGCTGTTTGCCAAACTCAAAGATATTTTATTTGTACGCAATTCGCAAACATCCTCACAAAATATCAAAGGAACCCGATAATATGTCTCTGCTCACAACATATATAGAAAGGTTTACCCATGTTCAAGCTCTTTGTATCGGAGATATTATGCTTGATCGATTTTTATATGGGACAGTAGAAAGAATTTCTCCGGAAGCTCCTGTTCCCATCTTTAAGTTAAATCACGAAAAGCAAATGTTGGGAGGCGCCGGAAATGTCGTAGCAAATATGACGGCTCTGGGTTGTCGAGTCACTTTTATTGGTATCGTTGGAAATGATGAAAATGGGGAGAAAATATCTTCCTTACTCCGTAAAGCAAAAGCTCATGCTCATCTGCTGAAACTGGAAAACTACCCCACAATTGTTAAAACACGCTTAATCGCCGGAAGTAATCACTTAATGCGCGTTGATCAAGAAGAACAGCTCCCTGTCTTTGAAGCTCTATTACCGAAATTTGAAAAAATTCTCATCCAAGCAATACGAAAAGTAGATGTCGTCGTATTATCTGATTATAATAAAGGATTATTAACTCCTGTGACGACTCAAATGATTATTAATGTTTGTCATCAATTCAATAAACCTGTTATTATTGATCCTAAAGGAAACGACTACTCCAAATATATCGGAGCAACTATTGTTAAACCTAATCTCAAAGAATTCTCAGAGGCTACTCATCAAAAATATAATCCTCAAGATAAAAACTTTTTATCTACCGTTCAAAATAACGCTCTTTCTCTTTTCAATAAATTCAAAATTAAAAACTTACTCATCACTTTAAGCGAATATGGGATGCTCTTTGTTCCTTCTAATGCAAATGAAGAATGTTTGCAAATTCCAACAGAAGCTAAAGAAGTTTATGATGTTTCAGGAGCTGGAGATACCTCTTTGGCAACTCTCGGCGCCGCCATCGGATGCGGAGTCCCTGTCAAAGAAGCGATGAAATTAGCCAATTTAGCCTCTGGAATTGTTGTCGGAAAATTAGGAACAGCAACTGTCTCTGCTGAAGAACTTACAACAGCTTTGTTCTCTAAAGAAACATCCGATACCGAATGGGCTCAAAAGAAAAAAATTATATCCTTACCTCAAGCTATGGATATCGTCTCAAAGTTAAAAAAAACAGGGAAAAAAATCGGTTTTACAAACGGATGCTTTGATTGTTGCCACCTCGGACATTTAAACTCGTTTATGCAGGCAAAACGGCTCTGTGACATTTTAATCGTCGCTGTCAATTCCGATAATTCCGTAAAACGATATAAAGGAAACCAAAGGCCCATTCAAGATGAAAAAACTCGATCCATGCTCCTGGCTTCTTTGGAATTTGTTGATTATGTTATTGTCTTTGAAGAAGATTCTCCCCTGCATATCGTAGAAACACTTAAACCCGATGTCATCGCCAAAGAAGGCTCTACATTAGAAACCTGGCCTGAAGGAAAATTCGCTCAATCTTATGGAGGAAAAGCGGTTATTCTTTCTAAAATCGAAGGATATTCCACTTCCTCTCTCGTACAAAAAATGAAAGGATAAAAAATGAAAGATTTTATTAACGCAGAACTAAAAAATATAGCTTCCAACTTTATCAAACTGCAAGATCTATCTCCCAAAATAGAGCAAGTCGCTTCTATTTGTATTGAAACTTTAAAAAAAGGAAACAAAATCATGTTTTGTGGAAATGGAGGCTCCGCCGCAGATTCTCAACATCTAGCCGCAGAATTGGTCGGAAGATACAAACTAAACCGCCCTGCAATCCACGCAATCTCTTTAACAGTCAATACTTCCATCCTCACCGCCATCGGAAACGATTTCGGATATGACTCCGTTTTTGAACGACAGCTTGAAGCTATCGGACAAAATGGAGACCTACTCATCGGCCTTTCCACCAGCGGAAATTCAAAAAATATTTTAGCCGCTTTCCTCTTGGCCAAAAAGAAAAAAATTACTACCGTTGCTATGACCGGATTATCCGGCGGAGAAATGATTAAACTCGCAGATTATACTCTTAATGTCCCATCGAACACAACAAATAATATCCAAGAAATGCATATTGCCATCGGCCACTTATTATGCGATATCATTGAAAAAAACATAAATGTCTAAAGCTTTATTCCTAGATAGAGACGGAACCATCAACATAGATTACGGTTATGTTTGGCAACCGGATCAGTTTGTTTTTATAAACGGAATCTTCGAACTTTGCTTGAAAGCTCAGCAAAAAGGATATTTAATCATCATTATCACAAATCAATCCGGAATCGCTCGCGGTTATTACTCAGAGGAAGACTTCAATAGCATCACTAAATATATGATCTCCGAATTCCAAAAACACAACATAAAAATTACAGATGTCTTTTATTGCCCCGAACTCAACGGAACACGACGAAAACCAGAACCAGGAATGTTCTTGGAGGCTCAAAAAAAATATCACATTAACATGAAAGACTCTATCTCCGTCGGAGACAAATTAAGAGACCTACAAGCAGCAGAAAAAGCCGGCTGCGGAAAAAATTTTTTATTTAATAATAACTTTAAAAATATCATAGACGCCTTATAATAATCCCAGCAAAGGTTTTATCTTACTCCCTTTTAATAAAAACCTAGCCTTTTTGGCTTTTATAGAACTCTGTCTTAAAAAAACAAGTTTCCATATAACAAAAATTTATTATAACAAACTCTTCTTCTGAAGCAAAAGCTCCGGCTTCCCAGAGTTCAACTCCTGACCAACAGTTAATCCCAACGCCTCTATAAACTTGTAAATTTCAGCTTTTATTTCTTCTACTTTTCTCTCCCCGTCATCATGTAAAGCTTCTACTTCTAAAAAATTCCCTAAATCAGCTACCTCTTCTAATACTATCTCATATGCCGGTGTTTCAAATACATGTTTGATATTATCCACAACAACAAGCCTCTTTAAACCTAAACAATCAAAAATATTTTCCATAACGCAAATGTCTTTTATCTCTGTTTCATACTCATCCGAAAAAACCCATACCCCCTTCTCATAATGATCCTTTTTATAGGTAATATATGCTCTATCCCCCTTCTCCCTCAGTCTACAACATTCCATTAATTTATTATCTTGATTTATTTGTAAATTCTTCCTCAGCGGATCTACGTAATAAATATCCTTTGTCTTTTGACTCCCCTTAAAATCAAACTTTCCTAAAATTTCTTTCGCTTGTTCTACTCCCGTAAATAATTCAACTAAAACTTCAACTTCTCTCATTACTTAAACTCCTTTTTCTGCACGCACGCTCTTATAAAAACAAAACCTCACTACAATTTTTTGAAAGAACATATTCTAAATGAAAAAAATATTTTATCATGTTATTACAAAAACAACTATTAAACAAGCTCAAAACAAACATTCTTGCAAAATCCTCATCACTTTAAATAAATTGCTCCTTACCTACGAAAGCTCGGGCGCAATCAAATAAACCCTCCCAAAACTAAACGATGTACAAAAATCTTCACTAAAATAAAATCGCTATCTCGTTGTAAAAACGACAAAAAATCTTTATATAATACAGACTTGAAAAAATAAAACCATATCTTGAAAATAGAAAAAAATATATGTATGATACCTTTATTAAATATAACAAATAAATGAAATTAATGTGATTATGGATGGATCACATCAAGTATCAATCATTTATTATAATAATAAAAATATAATTATATCAGTATTAAAAGTTTATGGAGATTTTTTATGACAGAAACAAAATCAATAATAAAATCGTTTGACATACTTCGTACTTTTTTTATTACCTCAATTATCTTATATCATGCAAGATCATTGGGAATAGGAGGATTACCCAGTGGATATTTAGCTGTTGAATGTTTTTTTATTATTTCAGGATATTTACTTTGTAATTCCTATAATAATTATAAACAAAAAATAGAAAACAATTCAGACCTTTTTAAAATAATTATATATAAAAGATTTAGCAGATTATATCCGGAATATTTTTTTGTTTTAATTTTAACTTTAATTTTATTTAATGATTGTTTTTCTACTAATGCTCTACAAGGTTTAGGCTATAACCTAATAATGTTTGGCCATTTAGGAATGTTTGATAATATAGTTCCAGGATCTTGGTATGTAGGAGCATTGTTTTGGGCATCTTTTATTGTTATTTGCTTTCTGTCATTAAGAAATGCAAAAATAATATATGCAATATCTCCTCTATTGATTTTATGGATATTAACAATTTTATATAAAACTCGCACAGAAAGTTTAATGAGAGCAAGCGACATTCCTTTTATTTACATATCTGCAGGAATATTAAGAGGATTAGCTGGATTACTATGTGGAGTTATCGCTTACTATTTTGCAAATAATAATACATTTATAAAAAAAGTTAATAGTTTAAGAAATAAGATATTTTCATTAATAATCTACAGTTTACTCGTATTGACATTATACTTATTTATACAAAACAAAAGCAGTAGTATTTTCAACATATATATAGTAGTGACTCTATTAATTACATTTATAGGATGTAAACCAAAATGGTCAAATCCAATATTTTCATGGAAAGTTTGGCACTCTTTTTATAAAATTTCTTATATGTTGTTTTTAACAAATATTTTAGTTATAGATACTATAAAAAAATATATCCCTTATAAAGAATATCCTCAGCCGTTGGTATATCTTATGGTTATGGTACTTTGTATTATTTTTGCAATTATATGCTATCAGTTGCAAAAATGGCTGTTTGCTGGGCTCAAAGATATTTTATTTGTAGATACTTCACAAACAACAGTTCAAAACATTTCAGAAAAACACTAAACCATGCCGTTATTCGCCGCATAATAATGGTTCTAACACCTACTTACGTTGCCTGCATAAAAAAGCGAAAAAAACGTTAATTTAAAGGCATCTGATATCAAAACCGGCCTATCCAGACCGGTTTTTTATTACACTCTTACAAAGCACTCAAAATTATTTAGAAAATAATTGACAAATGTTTAATTTTACTATACGGTAACTTTATTAAATATTTATTTTTATAGGAGAAAAACAAATGATATATGATGTTCAATTAGACTTTACAGAAGACGGTCGCATTTTATTTACGCAAGATGAAAAAGAATATGATTTAAACCACTTGCCTGACGGGTTCGTGATTAAAGGAAGTATTAATTTAGCCAATAAAAACTTAACTCGATTACCTGATTTATCAAAAGCAATTATTACCGGAGACTTTAATTGTTCTTATAACAACAAGTTAAAAAGTTTAGAAGGCGCTCCCAAAGTGGTCGGGGGGGATTTTATTTGTGCCCATTGCCAGCTCAAAAGCTTAAAAGGCGCTCCAAAAGAAGTCAGGGGAAATTTTATTTGTTTCCATACCGCGTTAAAAAGTTTAGTCGGCGCTCCAAAAGAAGTCGGTGGATCTTTTATTTGTTCCCATACCGAGTTAGAAAGTTTAGAAGGTGCTCCAAAAGAAGTCAGGGGAAATTTTATTTGTTTCCATACCGCGTTAAAAAGTTTAGTCGGCGCTCCAAAAGAAGTCGGTGGATCTTTTATTTGTTCCC
>CALXXA010000015.1 GCA_944392585.1 uncultured Alphaproteobacteria bacterium
AATGAGCCCGAGGGTTTTGGAAAGAGAGTATTCATTAGCTTGTATGTAAGCACTTAAAGCATTTTTTTTTGTTCTTATTTCTGTTGCTATGTTTGCATTGGAAATTTCTTCATTTCGGCGGCTGATTTGTTGGATTAGTAAAGGTGTTAATAAGGCTATTAGACCGAGAACCGCCAATGCTTCTATAATTAAAGAACCTTTTTCTTGTTTTTTTGTATTATTAAATTTCATTTTAGCCTCATTTTCTTAGTGGATTAATGGCATTATGGATAAATCATCTCTGCGGGATTTTCTTTTAATTTATATGTCACGGACAACCTTGAAATATAAACCATAATTTTTAAAGAGGATTAATGTTAAAAGGGGAGACAGATGTTGAAGCCTCCGTGCTCGTACTTGTGTTGGAGCGCGTCGTCGTAAAATCTTCCGCAGGGGATGTATATACACAATATGTATATACAAGAGCTGCAGCAGAAGAGGAGTCTCCTTCACAAGAAGATCCTGGTTTACAGAGGCTTATTCTTAATGAGCTACCTAGGTTGACATCATTATTCTCTATAACATAATTCTCCTCTGTATCATGCGTTCTATTTGTCTCATCTTCAACCCGAATAAATCCGTGTTCTACTGTTATGTCTTCTTCGTTTGATGATTCGTCTCTTTTTATTTTTCCTTGTTCAACTTTAAAATTATCTTCGTTAAAAGAATAAGTTGCATTTGCTCTTATCGGGATGATTGCAACTGCTGGAGCATAGCCTATCGGACATTGTGGAATATTAATGTCTTGCGGACTCGATATAAAATAAATACCTTTGTTGATATAATCAGGTAAGATCTCACTAAGACGAGCCCCTCCACGAGATGTTAATCTAATATCATTCATAACGGAAGTATACGCCGGATCTAATAAATAATTTTGTGTCCCTTCTGTGTTTATAGTACCCATAAAATCTGACGGCACACGGAGAGTGGTTTCATCACCTTCGGTATCGGAGTTTGAAAAGGCAACTTTGCGGGTTTCTATTCTTCCTTCTCTCATTTTAACAAAAAATTCTCCGCTTTCCGTATCTTCATAGACTTCAAATAAAGGAGCGCATTTATCTTCTTCTCTGTTTATGGAAAAATCAGGATTTTTATAGTCTTCGATACAGTGGAGAGCATCTCCTACCGCGAAGAAAGAAGGAATATGTAATTGCTCTATAGCCCCGGAAGTCGTTTGAACGGTCTTTCCGATATAATCCTTAATTTTAACGCCTTCTAAAATAGCAGAATTTGTCGCAACATCAAAAATTGTGACGGCTCCGACAGCTCCGGCAGTGAAAGCAGTATCATCTGTTTCAAAACTCCATGCTCCGTCGACGCCTTGGAACACGCCATCGTTTAACATGACGCCTCCGTCTAATCCGATTAAAGAAGCAATTTTTCCGGCTCTGCGAAGAGAATATCCGGTCTTCCCTAAAACAATTCCATAAATAACCGGACGATATTTTGTCCCTCGGGATATAGCTTCCCCTTCTGGGAATGTATATTCTAGGAATGTATATTCCACCGGCAATGTGTACCCTTGAATGAGAATGGTGTATTCATCACTAGGAATATTTGAAAGAGAAAATCCGTAGCTCTGTAGGGCGTTTAAACTGACATTTTCAGTAGATTGCGGATTATCGGCTGAGATCTCTTTATAATTGTCATGGTCAATGAGCCCGAGGGTTTTGGAAAGAGAGTATTCATTAGCTTGTATGTAAGCACTTAAAGCATTTTTTATCGAACGAATTTCTGTTGCTATGTTTGCATTGGAAATTTCTTCATTTCGGCGGCTGATTTGTTGGAATAGTAAAGGTGTTAATAAGGCTATTAGACCGAGAACCGCCAATGCTTCTATAATTAAAGAACCTTTTTCTTGCTTTTTTGTATTATTAAATTTCATTTTAGCCTCATTTTCTTAGTGGATTAATGGCATTATGGATAAATTATCTCTGCGGGATTTTCTTTTAATTTATATGTTACGGACAACCTTGAAATACAGACCATAATACCCAAAGAGGAATTAATATCAAGGTTAAGAAGCTCTCGTAGATTAGGAACTCTGACATCTTGATATCGCGTCGTGTAAATAAAACAAGGACCATTCGGGAAAAAATCTTCTTTTTCTGACGAGGAGTTTCCCGAACATTGGAGAATCCCACATGTTACGGGTAAATTTGTATCTTCGGTATATTTCGTGAGAAATAATCGTTCTGCCAAGGTGCGAGGTGCTAATTTCCCGTAATAATCCCATTCATCAGGGATTTCTCCGATTGTGATTAGGAAATCTGTCGTACATTTTTCTTCTCCTTCAATGCCTTCGTCCGTACAACCACATTTGTCGGTAGGTTGCCCAGAGTCATTAGAAAAACAAGTAATATAGCTTTTGAAGTCTGTGTTTTGTTTTATTCCTTTTGGAAGATAATAATTCACGGCATCTTCGGTTACTTGAAAACAAGGATATGAGCCACCGCAATATCTTAATGAACTTTGATCTTGATTGAGAGTGTTCTCTGCTTCCAAGATGTATTTTTGAGTGATTGCATGAGAGTTGTTGAGTTGATTTTTCTCTCTATAAACAATTATAGATGCGTCTTTTAAAGCGGCCATATGTTGTGCGATTAAAGGAGCTGTTAAAGAATCGGCGATAGGTTTATCTATAACTTGTAAAGGATCGTTTCTGGGATAGAAGCTAAAGTAAAGAATACTGGCAAGAATAGTTAAGAATCCGAACCAAAAAAACATTTTTCACCCCTTCAATTCACCCCTTTGGAATCATGCTTTTTATATTAATCTTTTTTATGGTAAAGTTCAATAGGAATTTAATAAAATATTTAATTAATCGATTTGATGTAAATCTTTCC
>CALXXA010000016.1 GCA_944392585.1 uncultured Alphaproteobacteria bacterium
CTTCGGGGTTTTTTTTTTTTTTTTTTTTTGATGCTCCAATAAAAATCCAATCTTCCGGAAGCGCATTTTTTCTGTATTTAAAGAAATCTGATTGAGGTTCTATATCATGAATTTTCTCATTCCCGTCTATGACGCGCATGGAAACTAAAATATTTTTTATTTCTGTTCCGTAAGCTCCTGCGTTCATGCGGAGAGCTCCTCCGACGGAGCCAGGAATTCCGGATAAAAACTCAAATCCGGATAGGCCGTTTTTTTGGGCTATTTTAGATAAGTCTATGGTTAACAACCCTGCATCACAAGAAATAATATTGTCTTGTACGGTATAATTCGTAAAACTCTTTCCTAAATGAATAACAACACCGGGAATCCCATTTTCTCTGATAAGGACGTTTGAACCTCCGCCGAGGACTGTAATAGGTAAGGCGGGTTTGTTTTTGATAAATCGAGCCAAATCTTTTTCATCAGCGGGCTCAAAATAAAATTCCGCAGGACCTCCCACTCCGAGCCATGTTTTTTTTGCTAGGGCAACATTTTGCCGAATTTCGGCTTTTGTTTTTGGCATATGAAAAGCAATTGTACGATGTGTAAATTTTTTCTTTAAAATATCAAACATAACTACTCCATTTTATCTAACAGTTGAGGTAAATCATGCATCCATTTCGAAATATCTCCAGCTCCTAATCCAATGACAATATCACCGGGAGATGCATAGTTTAACACAAAAGTCGGTAATTTTTGATAAGATTCTAGAGCAAAAACGGAAGGATGGCCGGAATCCCTAATTTTTTGAACTAGAATATTTTTATTAATGTCTTTAAGAGGATTTTCTCCGGCAGAATAAATATCTGCAACGATAACTGTATCGGCGTCTTTAAAACAAGTTCCAAAAGCGTCACGTAATTCTAACGCGCGCGAATATCGGTGAGGTTGAAAGACTGCAATGGTCTTATGCCCTGCCGAAGCTTCTTTGGCAGCTTTTAAAACGGCTTTGATCTCAACAGGATGGTGAGCGTAATCATCATAAAAAGTAATTCCATGGCTAGACCCTGTTTTTGTAAATCGTCTTTGCACGCCGCAGAAGTCGGAAAGAGCTTTTTTTATAACTTGAATTGGAATATTTAGTTCTAATCCGATTGTTACCGCAGCCAAAGCATTTAGAACATTGTGCCGTCCGAACATGTTTAATTTAAAGTTCTTATAAAGAGTTTGTTTATGGCGAATGTCAAATAAAAGTTCTCCTGGATGTACACGGATATTGATCGCTTGTAAATCAGCGGAGTCTTCAAAACCATAAGTTAAAAGACGACGTGTTTTTATCTTTGAAAGGACTTCTCTAACAGTCGGATGATCAGAACAGGCACAAACAAAACCATAAAAAGCGGTTGTTTCCATAAAAAGCTGATAAGCGGCTTTGATATTATCGAATGAACCATAATAATCCATGTGTTCAGGATCTATATTTGTAATAACAGAAATCATTTTCGGTAATTTTAAAAAACTCCCGTCTGATTCATCTGCCTCAACAACCATCCAATCACTTTTCCCTTGGATAGCATTGCTTTTTTGAGAGTTAACAATTCCTCCGACGATAAGACTTGGATCTAATCCCGCCGCTCTCATTATCCCGGATATCATAGCTGTTGTTGTGGTTTTCCCATGAGTTCCCGTAACAGCGATTCCTTGTTTATATCGGAGCAATTCAGCAAGCATGTCGGCTCTATGTCCGATAGGAATTTTTCTTTTCCGGACTTCTATGAGTTCCGGATTATTTTGAGGGATAGCTGAAGAAACGATAACGATATCGACTCCTGTTAAATGAGAAAAATGAGTATGTCCTATAAATACAGGGATTCCTTTTTGTTGCAAGCGTTTACAATTTTCATTTTCAACGTTATTAGATCCTTGTACATGTATGTTCATATGGTGTAAGGTTTCGGCGATAGCACTCATTCCGATTCCTCCGATACCAATGAAATGAATAGTTTTATTATTAAAGTAAATCATTATTTTCCCTTTTTAATGATTTGTTCTACGGCATTTGCCAAGGCTTCTGCGGCATTTGTCGGAGCAGTTTGTAAGGCGCAGTTAGAAGCGCGTTTTAAAATGGATGGATTTTCCATGAGTTCTGTTAATCGAGCGGCTAATTTTTCTGGAGTGAAATCCTTTTCAATCATAAGCCATCCGCTTCCATTTGCTGTGAAAACACGTGCGTTAGCGGTTTGATGATCATCGGCAGCTGAAGGCAGAGGAATAAGGAGAGCAGGTTTCCCTAGAATTGAGAATTCTGCCAAAGAAGAAGATCCTGATCTAGAGATAACTAAATGGCAATCGGATAACAAAGAAGGAACATCTGTAAAAAAAGAGGATAGAGAAATAGATTTAATTCCACTATTTCTATAAGCTTCTTGAACTTGCGCCATATTTTCTGGACGAACTTGTTGATAAAGAACAAGCTTGGCTTTTAAATCAGGAGAGAGTAAATTAAGGGCGGCGGGAACAACTTGAGAGAATATCTTAGCTCCTTGACTGCCTCCGATAATGAGTAATCTAAATTCGGTTGTGTCTTGAGGATATGGTGTCCCTTTTTTCTTTAAGATAGCGGGTCTTACAGGCATACCGGTTTGAAGCGTTTTAATTCCTTCAGGAATTAAAGTTGTGGGAGTAAAAGAAGTGGCGATTAATTGAGTTCTTCTGGCGAGTAGCCGATTAGCGCGGCCCAAAATAGCATTTTGTTCATGCAGTATGACGGGAATATTTAGAAATTGAGCGGCAAGAGAGGCCGGTAAAGAAGCGTATCCCCCAAATCCGATAACTAATGAAGGTTTTAATTTAACCAATAAATAAACAGATTGTATAGTTCCCCAAAGAAGTTTAAAAGAGGCGATTAATTTTTTTATTATTCTTTTCCCCGTAATCGCTTCGGCCGCTATGTAATAAATAGGCAAAGTAGCTAAGGTCCCCTGGATTTTATTTTGAATGCGTTTGTCTGTTATAAAAATTAATTCCCATTCTTTTTTCTTCATTTCCGTGGCAAGAGCTTCTGCTGGGAAGACATGTCCTCCGGATCCTCCGGTAGTCAGTACGATTAAATTTTTTTTCATTCCAAACCTCCTTGAGTGGGATGCCGCCTTGTTAGAGACAGGACAATCCCAAAGCCAAAAGCCAGAGACAATAAAGAAGATCCGCCGTATGAGATGAAGGGTAAAGTCATTCCTTTTGTGGGGATCAGATTTAAAGTCGATGCCATATTTATGAATGCTTGTACACCAAATTGCGTTAAAAGTCCAGCGACGGCAAGCATGTTAAAGAGATTTTTTTCTTTACTCATAATCCAGAATCCTCGCCATAAAATAAAGGCAAATAAAAATATTAAACCAGCGCATAGAAAAAAGCCAAATTCCTCAGCGGCAACGGCTAAAATAAAGTCGGTATGAGCATCCGGAAGTTTCCCCTTTATAATTCCTTCCCCTGGTCCACGTCCGAACCAGCCACCGTTATGAAACGCTTCCAGAGAAGTTTTCACTTGAAAAACGTCTCCTGTTTCTGGATTTAAAAAACGATCAATACGACTTTGAACATGGGGGAAAATAAAATAAGCTCCTAAAAAAGACAAAACACCTAATGTCCCTAGAACAATTACCCATAAAATAGAAATGCCGGCTAGAAAAAGTTGGCACCCCCAAATAGCACTAACAGTGATTGTCATTCCTACGTCAGGTTGTAGCAGGAGTAATGTAACAACAATAAAATAAAGACATCCGGCTATTCGAACGCCCGGGAATTTATCAATCAATCGTCCGGAAGCGAAAATCCATGCGCAAACAACCGTGAAAACAGGTTTCATAAATTCAGAAGGTTGTATCGAAAAACCCGGAAAGTGGAGCCATCTTTTAGCTCCTTTAACTTCCATGCCGGCAAATAAAGTCATAACAAGCATTATAAAAGAAACAATAAAGATAATTCCGGAAATCCTTCTGATTTGTTTCGGATTGAGCATAGATACGCCCAACATGAGAACAATAGAAGGAATCAAAAAGAAAAGTTGTTTTTTTACAAAAAAGAAAGTGTCTTTCGTCTTTAAAATTCTTTCTGCTACGGCGGGGCTTGCAGAAAAAGTTAGAAAAATCCCACAAATGATTAAGGCAAAAATAGACCATAAAAGCCATCTGTCTAAAGTTCTCCACCACTCTGCCAGAAAAAATCGGATTTGTTTTAAGGAAGGAATAATGTTCTGCATTTTAGCGTATCTTCAATGTTGATAACCCGATTAGAGCTAGAATGATAGAAATAATCCAGAAACGAACGACGACGCGGGTTTCCGGCCATCCTTTCTTTTCAAAATGATGATGAATGGGAGCCATTAAGAAAATTCTTTTTTTCCTTATTTTATAAGAGCCAACTTGTAAAATATCTGAAAGAGCTTCTATGACGAATAATCCTCCTACAATAGCCAGAACTATTTCATGTTTTGTCGCAACGGCTATTGTTCCTAGAGCCCCTCCTAAAGGTAGAGAGCCTGTATCTCCCATAAAAATCTCGGCAGGAGGAGCGTTAAACCAAAGAAAACCTAAAACAGCTCCTATAACGGCTCCGCAAAATACGGATAGTTCTCCTATGCCGGGAATATAATGAATTTGCAGATAGTTTGAAAAAATATGATTCCCGACAATATACGCAATAACCAAAAATACAAGGTTAGCCATAATAAGCGGGACAGAAACCAATCCGTCTAAACCGTCTGTTAAATTAACGGCATTTGATGATCCGACAATGACAAGAACTCCAAAAACAAGATAAAAGTAAGAAAGATCTATCATAAAAGTCTTGAAAAAAGGAACTGTGAGTTGTGTCGCCATTTCCGGAGATTCAAGTGTTATGATAGCAAAAACAGCAAAAATTCCTGCAAGGCATTGCCAAAATATTTTCTGACGAGCTGAAATACCGGCATAAGTGTGTTTTATTATCTTGAGATAATCATCTAAAAAACCAAGTATCCCATATGTTCCGGTTATAAAAAGCGCAATCCAAATATAAGGATTTCTTAGGTCGCCCCATAAGAAAACAGAAACAAATAAAGATATTAGAATCAACAATCCTCCCATTGTCGGCGTGCCTTCTTTTTTCTTATGGGTCTCTGGGCCATTATGACGGATAGGCTGCCCGGTGACTTGTTTTTTCTTTAAATACCGAATAAGAGAAGGTCCTATAATAAAACAAATTATTAAAGCTGTTAAAATAGCAGCTCCTGTTCGGAAACTTTGATACTTAAGAATATTTAAAAAACTGATGTGTTGTGAGAGGGGATAAAAAAACAAATATAGCATAAGAGTCCTATTTTGTTAGTTTTTTGACAATTTCATAAAAATGCATACTGTTGGAAGCTTTGATTAAAACGGTATCTCCCGACAAGAGCTCATTTTCTAAAGCGGGTAAAATATCAGAAGCTTTTTCTGCCCAAGCTCCTTGAATTTTCTGTGGTATGTTATCATAAAGCTTTTTCATCATTATCCCGACAGCATACACTTTGTCGACTTGAATTTCCAGTAAATTTTTGATTAAGTTTATATGAAGGATTTCTGCAGAATCTCCTAATTCCAACATATCTCCCAAAACGGCGATTTTTCGACCAGATTGAGCCCCCAGAACTTGAATGGAGGCAGCCATGGAAGAAGGGTTGGCATTATAAGCGTCATCAATGATTGTGAAGGTTTTATGATTATGAGTACATTGAATAAAATTTCCGCGACCGTTCACAATAGAGAAACAAGACAATTCTGTACTTGCTTTCGTAAGGTCTCCTCCTAAGGCGTTGACGACAGTTAAAGCGCTGAGAGCATTTTGAATAAAATGCTTTCCCGTTGAATTTATTGTAAAAGAAACAACCGTGTCTGCTATTTGAGCTTTGATGGTGGTTTGATTATTTTTTGTTTCCTGTTTAAGAATATGAGTTGTTGCAGATTTTTTTTCTCCGAAAGACAGAATATGTCGGATTCCTTTTTTCAAGGCTTCTTGTTTTAGAAAATCAAAGAAAGGAGAATCTGCGTTAAGAACAGCAATCCCGTTAGGTAAAACGTGGGAGAATATTTCTGCTTTGGCATGAGCTATTTCAGTTTCTGATTTAAAGAATTCTAAATGCGCGAGACCAATCATGGTAATAAGTACAATTTTGGGCTCGACTAATTCAGATAAATACGTAAGCTCTCCAAAATGATTCATTCCCATTTCGAAAACAGCGAAATCAGCATCTTTAGGTAAGCGTGCTAATGTTAAAGGAACTCCTAATTTATTGTTTAAATTCCCAATGGTTGCATGAACTTTCCCTTGAGAGGATAAAGCTTTCGCCAACATTTCTTTGGTTGTTGTTTTCCCAGAACTTCCGGTGATACCGATACGAATGGCGGAGCTTCTTTTTTTAGCAAAAGAAGCTAAATCATAAAGAGCTTTTAAAGTGTCCGGAACAATAAGAAGTTTATTTGCATCTGGGATGTTGATAGGGTGGTTGACAATGGCAAGAACGGCTCCTTTTTTAAAAGCTTGTTCTACATATTTATGACCGTCCCCGTGACCGTTGAGTGCGATAAAAATATCTCCGGGTCTCAAAAAGAGGGTATTAATTGAAACTCCAAAAGCCTGAACTTCTTCAAGAGGCATACATCCGGTTGCTTTGTATAGTTCCTCTTTTGTCCAAAGAGGAGATTCATTTAGCGTTTTTAAAGCCAATAGAACTTGAATGCGGTCATTAAAAGGATACATTTTCCCATTAATGAGTTGCCCTTCTTCATGTCCTTTCCCCGCCAGAAGTAAAACGTCTCCTGCTTTTAGATGAGAAATAGCTTTTAAAATAGCGGAGGCTCTATTACTAACTTCTATAGCTTTAGGGGCGGCTATTAAGATTTGCTGTCGGATTTCATCTGGATTTTCGAACCGGGGATTATCATCTGTTATAATGATTTCATCAGCTAATTTTTGTGCGATTTCTCCCATAAGAGCTCTTTTACCTTTATCTCGATTCCCACCACATCCGAATACGACGTGGAGCTTGTTTTTTGTGTGCTGACGCAAAGATTTTAATGCTGTTTCCAAGCCGTCAGGAGTATGAGCGTAATCTACAAAAATACTGGCTCCATTTTGAGTCTGTCCGACAAGTTCCATCCGTCCATCAGGGGCTTTTAACGTTTTTAAAGATTCCAAGGCAGTTTGGACAGGGACTCCTGTCCCGATGGCTAAGCCTAAAGCACATAACATGTTCATTCCTTGAAAGGCGCCTGCAACGGGGAGAGTAACATGATAAGAGTGTCCTAAGACAATTAATTTTAGGTCCTGTCCGGTCGTATGTAATTTTTGTTTGACTAATTTTAAATCTTTTCCTTTAAAACCATAAGAGAGTATTTTTAATCCGCGAGAAAGACATATTTCATTAAGTGTTTCAAACTCTGGAATATCCGCATTTAAAACAACATATCCGTTAGGTTTTGTTAATTCTGTAAAAAGGTGTGTTTTAGCTTTTAAGTAACGCTCCATTGTTTTATGATAATCTAAATGATCTCTCGTTAGATTTGTAAAAGCTGTCGCTTCAAAAATCAGACCACTCAAACGGTGTTGGTCTAAGCCATGGCTGGATGCTTCTAAAGCTGCATGAGTGACGCCTGTTTGAGCCAGTATTTGGAGATCTTTGTTGAGAGTTACATTATCGGAAGTTGTCATACCGCTATAATTCATATAATTTTCCGATTGGACGCCGAGCGTTCCTAAGCTGGCGCTTTTATAACCGGCATGTTCCCAGATTTGCCGAAGGAAAAAAACTGTCGATGTTTTCCCGTTTGTTCCTGTCACAGCAGCTAAATGTTGGGGATGAGGCGAATAGAAATGGACACAGATTAAAGACAAAGCTTCTTCAATGTTGTTGATATAATAAACAGGAACAGATGTTTCTAGATGAGGATGATTTGTGAGAATAACACAAGCTCCGTTTTGTATAGCTTCTTGGATGTATTGACAACCGCTTCCGAACTGTCCGTCTATGGCAGCGAATAGAAAACCTGGTTTAACGTCTCTGGAGTCGCGAGCCAATCCTTTGATGTCAATGTCTTTTTGAACTTTAAGAGGTATATTGGAAAGTAAGAAAAGTTGAGATAAGTACATTATTTATATCCTATTTCTTTTGTTTATATTGTTCATAGGCGACTTCAATATAAGATGGCTTTTCAAGTTCTTCTTTCGGTGTTACGCCTAAAAGAGGAGCAATAGCTTCTATGATAGCGCCTCCTGTTGGAGCGGCATTCCATCCGGCGGTGTTGAAGTACCAGTCTTCCTTTCGTTTTTTTGGATTCTCCAGCATAATATACAAAACATATTGAGGGTTGTCCATTGGAAAAGCAGCTATAAAAGAAGTTCTTAATGTTCCTTTAATATAACGTCCATGAGAATCTTGCATTTCGGCGGATCCTGTTTTCCCAATAACTAAATATCCCTTGATATTCGCGCGTTTCCCAGAGCCGATATCAATGACGGCACGCATCATATGTCTTAAAATCTGAGACGTTTTAGGAGAAATAATTCGTGTCGCGGGGGCATCTTGATTTCCGTTTTTGATAAAAGTAGGATGATAATAAAAACCTCCATTGACCAAAGCGCCTATTGCCGCAGCCATATGTAAAGGAGAGACGGCGATTCCATATCCATAAGAAATAGTGGCTCCGTTAATTTCTCTCCATTCTTCGGGTTGGAGAGGCTTCCCTCGTTCAGGGAGCTCGCAAGGGACTTGGGAAAGAAGACCAAAACGTTCTAAAAATGCTTTTTGTCGTTCAACTCCAACGGCGATCCCTATTTTCGCGGAACCGATGTTTGAAGAATAGATTAATATCTCCGGGATGGTTAAAAAGCGATTTTTGCCTTGAAAATCTGTTACGTTAAAACGTCCGAGACGAAGAGGCTTTGTTGCGTCTATACGATCGTTCGGAGTAATTACGCCTGTTTCTAATCCCATCGCTACTGTAAAAGGTTTCATAACGGATCCGACTTCATACAGTCCCAATGTGGCTCGATTGAAAACGTTATAATCGGTGCGTGTGGAAGGTCTGTTAGGATCAAAATCAGGTAAAGAAGTTAAAGCAATAATTTCTCCATTTTGAGCGTTCATTACTAAAGCGGCTCCGGCAGAGGCGCTAAATGTATCCATTGATTTTGCTAATTCATATCGAACTATATTTTGGACACCGATATCAACGGATAACTGTAATGGTTGCTTGTTTGTTGTAAGGCGATCGTGAAAAGCCATTTCAAGACCGGCAATCCCTTTGTTGTCTATGTTTGTCAGTCCGAGAACATGAGAAAATAAATGACTTTGAGGATAAATTCGTTGTTCCCCGTCTGTGAAGTTTAGTTGAGGATATCCTAGTTTATTAATGGCATATTGTTCTTTAGGTGTGAGGTTCCTTTTTAAATAGCGGAAGCTTGTTTTTGAATTAAGTTTGTTAAGTAAGTCTTTTTTATTAAGATTAGGGAGGATTCTTAAAATATCTCGAGCCATTTGTTCCGGATTAGAAATATCTCGTGAGTCTACATATAAATCTACGGTAGGTAGGCTGGTTGCGAGGATAGTTCCATTTCTGTCTATGATATCGGATCTATTAACGGGAAGATCTTCAGCGACCAGCGAGTGATTTTTGGGGCGAATGGTATTTTTTTGAAGAATTGTTTGTTCAAATAAGCGGATACTTAATATTGCGAATGCGATTAGGAAAAGGTAGGCGACGAGAAGCATTCTGAATCGGCCTGTTTTTAAAGCGCTGACAGTCGTTTTATCTAAAAACCGATATCTATCGTTAGACGTTGTTGGAATTTCTTGCCCGACATAGTAAAAAGTACTCTTCTTCTTGCGGTACATATTTATTCCTCGTAAGCGGCGGGAATGATTTGAGGTTTCCTTTCCGGTAAAGGAGCTTCTTTGAAAGCGACGTCTTCAAGGCGGATAATCTGAGTAGGTTTTATAACGTTTAATGTTGTATGTCCCGCAATTAATAATCGGATTCTTTCGGGGTCGTTGAGATGTGTCCACTCTGCTTTTAAAACATGAATTGTCCTTTGATTTTGGATGATTTTGTATCGTAATGTAGCTAATTGTTCTTCTTTATCCAATACTTGATACTTTAAAATAAACATACCGGCGCATGCGACTAAAGCACATAATAAAAACAAACAATTAAAAAGAAAACGTTTCATAAAATCCTCCTTGCCACGCGCAGGCGGCTTGAACGAGATCGTGGATTGTCTGTCATCTCTGTTTCTTTTGGCGTTATGGGTTTTTTCGTTAATATCTCAAATGTAGGTGTCGGTTTGATCTTCTCGGGTAAGTATTTAGAAGAATTTGGTTGTGATCCTGATTCAGTAATCATAAAATTTTTAACAATACGATCTTCTAAAGAATGGAAAGAAACAACGGCTAAAATTCCGTTGTTTTTTAAGATGGTTTTAGATGCGTTTAATCCTCGTGTTAACTCTCCGAGTTCGTCATTTATATAGATTCTCAAAGCTTGGAAGACTCTTGTTGCCGGATCAATGAGCCCCGATTTGAAAGGGAGGCAGGTTCGAATAATTCCGGCTAAGTCTAATGTTGTTTCAAACTTTTTATTTTTTCTTCTTTCAATGATTTTTCTCGCAATTCTACGAGATGCTTTTTCTTCCCCATATGTGTGGAAAATGTCAGCGAGATCTGTTTCGCTAAAAGAATTGACAACATCTGCGGCAGTTGGGCCTGTTTGATTCATACGCATATCTAAAGGACCGTCTTTTTGAAAAGAAAAGCCTCGGTGGGGTGAATCTATTTGCATAGATGAAACGCCTATATCTAATACAATCCCGTCGACGGGGGTCGAAATAAGTTTCGTCATATCACCAAATCGACCATGTATAAGAGATAGACGAGGGGTATATTTTTGAACAAGGAGTTTCCCCGCGGAAATAGCTGTCTCATCTCGATCAATAGCAATAACTTTTACGGTTGGATCTGTTTCTAAAATAGCTTGTGTGTATCCTCCTGCTCCGAATGTCCCATCAACATAGATTCCATTCGGATGGATATTAAGAAATTCAAGAACCTCTTTAAGTAAAACGGGAATATGTGGAGCGGAGGTCATTTTAAAAGCTCCATCTTGCATGTCAGGTTCGGCGGATTTCGGAATGCTTTTTGGCGTAATTTTTCTAAATATGTTTCAAACAGATGAGGTTGCCAGATTTGAAATGTTTTTCCTTTCCCAACGAAAACAGCCGTATCTGTTAATTGAGCGTGAGATAATAACTTTGGGGTAAGTGAAATACGCCCTGTGCTATCTGTAGAGAAAATTTTAGAATCAGCAAAAATAAGAGAGGTTATGTCATCTTGTTCTATTGAAAAGGTATCTAATGCTTGGTTGATAGCTCCAGCCATTTGTTCTAATAAATCGGCCGTACACCCTTCGATACAAGGATGTAAAAACGAACGATAGAGTATTAATTCTACTTGGCTGTTTTCTAAAATAAAGCGATAATCCGATGGAATAGATACACGTCCTTTTGTATCAATTTTATTTATAATAGTGTCAAGGAAAAGATAGCTTTTCTTGAACATGTTTATCCTCTGTTTTTTTTAGACTCGATTCTATGCTTCCTTATTATGGGATAGCATGGGATAATATGGGAGTCAATGAAAATATGTAATATAAAGAAAGACTTAATAGGAACA
Source organism: uncultured Alphaproteobacteria bacterium (assembly GCA_944392585.1). Classification (GTDB taxonomy): domain Bacteria; phylum Pseudomonadota; class Alphaproteobacteria; order CAAHEQ01; family UBA3637; genus CALXXA01. The sequence goes on from CALXXA010000016.1 coordinate 11,720, forward strand.
AAAAGAGAACGTTTCTCGTAAAATCTCTTTTTAAAAAGTAGAGTAAGAAAATAAAAAAAGCGTTAAGATCAATAAAAATTCTATGGGAACAAAGAAGTTTTTTATTTTGTAAGAATTTTTTAAGATACAGTTTTTAAGGCGACTTCTTTGGCGGTGACATAATCAAATTTTCCGGTTCCCAGTAAAGGAGGTTCTGATGTTATGATAATTTTTTTAGGAATGGCTAGCTCATTGATCCCGGAGTTTTTAAAAGCAAGGATTAATTTATCTTGAGTAATATCTGTACAAGTTGTGATTAATACGATAGCTTCTCCTTTTTTGGGATCAGGGATACTGACAACACCGCTGATGAAGCCAGGCCAATTATCAAAAATGACTTGTTCTACAGAAAGCAGAGAGACCATTTCTCCGCCGATTTTAGCAAAACGCTTAGATCTTCCTTTAATAAAAATGAATCCATCTTCATCGATATGGACAATATCGCCTGTTTCGTACCAACCGTTTTTGGGAGGTTGGAGGACACCGGGTTTATCGTGTTTCATATATCCGAGCATGATATTCGGTCCGCGAACGACAAGTTCTGCACCATCATTGATTCCTGGGACAGGTTTTAATTTATATTCCATTCCTGTCATCAACCGTCCAACGGATCCTGGTTTATTATGGAGAAAGGTATTGACAGCGATAACAGGAGAGCATTCTGTTGCCCCATATCCTTCCATGACGCGGACGCCGAACTTTTCAGCCCAAAGCTGTCTGGTTTCATCTTTCAGTTTTTCCGCTCCGGCGACGACGATTCGCAAGCTGTTAAAGTCATAAGGGTTCGCGCATTTTGCATATCCGGTAAGGAAAGTATCTGTTCCGAACATAATGGTTGCTTGCGTTGAGCTACATAGTTCCGGGATGATTCTATAATGCAAAGGGGTTGGATATAGGATTGTTTTAATTCCTAAAATAAGAGGGAGAAATGTTCCGGCCATCAGTCCGAAAGAATGGAACATAGGTAAACAATTTAACATGATATCATTCGGGAATATATCATATTTCGTAGGGACTTGATATATATTTCCGAGGAAATTTTCATGGCTTAAGAGGACGGCTTTAGGCATTCCTTCAGAACCGGAAGTAAATAAAATGACGGCTGGATCGGAAGATTGTGCGTTGTGAGATGTTCTTTTATATATTTTCTCTGGCATAAACATTCCTTTAATTCCGAGGATTTTGTCTTTAAAGGAAAGATATTTTTTGAGATCTTCCAGAAATACGACCCGGATATTATTTTTTTCGAGATGTTCAATAAGTGATTCCAATTTTCCTAAGAGGACGACCTTCCTAGAAGAAATGATGGTTTTGATCTGCGCCGTTTTACAAGTAGATATAATTTGTTTTACGCCGCTGGAGAAGTTAATCATGGCGGGGATTTTTCCAAAAGCATGCAAGCCGAGGACGGTAAGGGCGCACGCATTAGAGGTAGGTAATAAAACACCCAGCGTTATTTCATCCGGTAAGGTTTTATTAATCAAACTCCCTAAGACAAAAGAACGTAGAAAAATATGCTTCATCTTAAGAGGTTTTCTATCAGTATCTTCCATCATAAATTTATTTGGACCGACGATTTTGGAGGATTTGATGAGTGCTTCAAATAGAGTCTGATGAATTTCGTAGTTATTAAAGGTCATGGAAGAAAGCAAATCGTAGAGTTTACTGCTGGATAATTTTCGAGCTTCTCTAAAAGAGATATTTTGAGGAGGCGTAAAATTAATGGGGGGAAGAAATTTCATTGTTATATCAGGGAATAGAGTCGTATATGATTTTGTTTTAATTCTGGAAAAGATAGAATGATCCGCTCCGTAAATTTGGATAGGAAGTAGATTTGCATGAGCTTTTTCAGCCATTAATGCAGGGCCTTCATAAAGTTTCATACGAGTTTGTCCATCAGCGACTTGAGACTCGGTAAATATCATACAGAGTTTATTTTGTTTGAGTTCTTCGACCATATCCTTAATTGCGAGAGGACTGACAGGATCCAACGAGCGAACGTCCATTAAGTTGCAAAAGAGCTTAATCCACCATTTCCCTGCGAGTCGATTGGTTAGGGAGAATGTTATTTTTTGATCTATGAAGGTGGAAATAATCAAGGCGTCCAGGTAAGAGGTATGGTTTGTGATAATTAAAGTTCTTTTCCCGGCTTTTCGGAGGTTTTCATAGCCTTCCACATGGACGTTAAAGAAGGTTAGAAGTAGTTTTTTGAAAATCTTTCTACGTGCAGAGACAGGGAGGGTTTGGCTGGTGTAGATGACAAAGAAGAGGTTAAGTATAGCAAGAACAAAGAAAACAAACAAAATAGAGACGTGGAGCATTTTAAGTGCCAAGACAATCAGAATAGCGCTCATAACCGCAAGGGAGCAGATAAAAATAGAAAATCCCATCATTCGTCCAAGCACTTTATTAGGTGTTTGTTTTTGCAAGAGAGTATAAAAAGGGATAGAGAAACAAGCGCCGAAAATTGCCATGGCGATAACATCAAAAGATAGACGCCAAGCGCTGAATCCTAGGTTGAAAAATTGTTGGACAGAAGTGAGTGAATCAGAAGGTTGAATAAAGGTGGAGGCATGGATAGCATCTAATAAGAATAAAGATATTCCCAGAGCGCTGACGGGGATGAGGAAATCGGCTTTTTTGATGTGGGCTAAGTAGACGCATAATCCGGAGCCTAAGATATATCCAAATGAAAATAAAGCGGTTAAGAACAGCAAGATAGTGTTTTGAGCGAATAAGATTTCTGCGGCGTAATCAAAGGAGAAGAAAGCGATGACGCCGCCGAGCAGCCAATACCAAGCGATAGAAGATATATAAAATTTGAGGGTGCTATTTTCTTCAATAAAAGAGGAGAAAGAAGATATATAGTTCCAGGGATTTTTTTCAATGATAGTTAAGCTATCGGCGGGTGCGACTGTTGGTATTTTTGTTGCGGCGATATATCCGATCAGGGAAGAAAGCAGCAAGAAAAAGCCGGGGATAGTTAATGAAACGGACATGGGAAGTAAGATAGCGAATAATATACAACTGGTTAAGGACATGGAGAAAGTGGCGGCGCTTAACAGAGCGTTTGCAGGGAGTAAGTTTGTAAAAGTAACGAGATTAGGCGTAATAGCATTTTTGGCACAACGAACGAAAGAAGTGCAGATTCCAAGGGCGAATAAAGCACCTAACATAAGAAAACGGCTTTCAAGGACAAGTCCGACAAGCGTAAAAATCATGACGCCAATTTCAAATAGTTTCATTTTTTTGATGAGCATATTGCGAGGAAATTTATCGCAAAGAGGTCCTGCATACAAAGAAGTTCCTATAAAAGCAATTCCATATAAACAAAAGGCTATTAACATCCAATAGAAACTGCCATGGGTTAATTTATAAGCAGCCAATAAAACAAATATATTTTTTATAAGGTTATCATTAAAAGTTCCAAAGGTATGTGAGAATAAAAGAGGTAAAAAGCGTTTGTTTTTTAATATATTGATCATTAATTTAAAGTCCTTGTGTTATAATATTTTAAAACATTTGTAACACATAATGATATGAGTTTCCACATTTATTTCCGAAGTTGTTTGATATAATAATAAAAAACTGGGGGAAAAATAAATTTTTAAATAAATAAACTTTAAACAACGAAGTTTAAGATGTTTTTCAAAAACGCCGAAAAAGAATATCCCGCTTTGGCTGAAATGCCGTGGCGGGATAATTTTCTTTTAAATTTGAGAACATCCGCTTTCCAGATATTCATACCCAGGAGCGCAACAATAACTGTCTCCGTTTTCTTTTGTTGTTACTTGCCCTTTGCATTCACATCCATCCGTCATCTTGTATCCTATCTGCGGGCAAACACCCGGCTCCGAACATTGCGGAAGGAAAACTACCTCGCAGTTCGTTCCGTCATAGTCACATCTCTCGCCACAAGGTCTCCCATTATAGTAACAGATTGCAGGAGGTCTCCATTTATAATAAGAACATCCGATTTTTGTATTTTCATTAACACATCCGTAATATCCCCATCCGCGGACATAGCCGTATGTGAATCCTTCCGGGCAACCTGGATCCGTACAACTTCCAGAT
>CALXXA010000017.1 GCA_944392585.1 uncultured Alphaproteobacteria bacterium
GTCTTAAAAGAGCGTTGAGTTCGTCGGCATTTAGAATTCTTCCAGGACGAACGGAACCATGACCCGCCATACGTGCGTATAAGGCCTTAATCCGATCTTCTAAGGCGGAAGCTTGCCCATATTCTAAAAGAGTATCGGCAATATCTTTAATCAGTTTTTGAATGTCTGGCTCTCCCAAAACGGCGGGAATTTCTCGGACAACAACAGCATCTAGTCCGAAAGAGTCTATCAATAATCCCATCGATTCAAGTTCTTTCTTATGGCTCAATAAACGATTTGTTTCTTCTTCAGTTAATGAAACGACTTCTGGGATTAACAATAATTGTCGGTCCATTTTTCCGTTTAATCCGGTGTGAATTTTTTCATAGGTCAATCTTTCATGAGCGGCATGTTGATCTGTAATAATAAGACTATCGGATGTTTGTGAGATAATATAAGTTTTATGAACTTGAGCTCTAGCTAAACCCAGGGGAGGGAATTCTTCTTCCGTGGTTTGTATTTTTTCATTTGTTTCGGAAGGAATGGGAGAAATAGATTGAATGTTATAAGGATTTTTTATGACATTGACGGAATAAGAATCCGTTAAAGCTAAAGGAGTTTGAGATTTAAAGGATTTTGCAACTAAAGAGGGTCTAGGGGAATGACGTTGAGGAATAATTCCTACAGAGCTACGTCCTAAAGCTCCGATTCCAATAGTTGTGGATGTTCTATGACCTGATTCGGCGAGCGCGTTTTTTAATGTGCCGACAATTAATCCTCGAACAGAGGCGATATCTTTGAAACGAACCTCTGTTTTAGCCGGATGAACATTCACATCTACGTCATGAGGGGGGAGGTTTAAGAAAAGAGATAAAACAGGATATCCGTCGCTCCCATGTCCCATTAATCCTTGATAGGCTCCTTTCACACAACCAAACAACATCTTATCTTTAATCCAACGACCATTAACGTACAAGTATTGTTCCGTACTGGTTGAACGGGTATATGTCGGCAGGCTGATGAATCCATTTAGAGTTATGTTATTATGTTCTCCATGAACTTCAATGGCGTTGTCTCTAAAATCTTTTCCCATTATTTCGGAAACTCGATCTAATAAACTTGTTGTAGGAAAGTATTTTAGTATTTGGCGTTTATCATCACTTAAAGAAAAAGCAATCTCCGGATGAAGCATGGCGAGTTTATGTAAAACATCTTTGGCGTAACCGATTTCCGTTTGAGTTGATTTTAGGAATTTAAGCCGAGCAGGTGTTGCAAAGAATAAATCACGAACTTCTACTTTTGTCCCTTCTGGAGCTCCTGTGGGACGGGGTGTATTTTTTCTTCCTCCTTCTACGTGAATAGACCAAGCTTCAAGACAATTTTTTTGCTTGCTTGTAATTGTTAGTCTTGCGACAGATCCGATAGAAGGTAATGCCTCTCCGCGAAATCCTAAATAATGAATGTTAAATAAGTCATCTTCCGGCAGTTTGGAGGTTGCATGGCGTTCTACAGCTAATGTAAGTTCTTCTGCTGTCATTCCTTTCCCGTTGTCTGTGACGGACATATAAGATTTTCCTCCGTCAATCATGACAACATCGATACGTGTTGCTCCTGCATCGATTGCGTTTTCAACTAATTCTTTTAAAGCAGAGGCCGGACGTTCAATAACTTCTCCCGCCGCGATTTGATTAATAAGAGTGGGAGACAATAAACGAATAGAACTCATTTACGGAACTCCTTTACATAATTGATTAATGCATTTGTAGAACAATCATGTGTTGTGGCATTTTCTGTATCATGTAATTGAGATAGAATCTGTTTGGCTAATACTTTCCCAAGCTCGACACCCCATTGATCGAAGCTGTCAATATTTAACAAAACACCCATGACGAATACTTTGTGTTCATAAAGAGCAATAAGACGACCTAAATTTTTAGGGGTTAATTTTGTCATAAGAATAGAGTTTGTCGGATGATTTCCCGGGAAAGTTTTAAATGGGATTAATTTTTTGGGGACACCTTCTTTTTTTAATTCTTTTACGGTTTTTCCCCGCATTAAAGCTTCCGGTTGAGCTAAGGCGTTTGCAAGAAGAATATCTTGGTGATTCCCGATAGGATTAAGAGAATGGATAGGAATAATAAAGTCACAGGGGATAAGATGAGTTCCTTGATGAATGAGCTGATAAAAAGAATGTTGACCGTTTGTCCCCGGTTCTCCGAATAAAATAGGCCCTGTGGGATAAGAAGAGACAGATCCGTCTTTGATGTTTCGTTTCCCATTACTTTCCATATCTAATTGTTGTAAATAGGCGGGTAAACGGTGTAAGTAGGCATCATATGGTAAGACGGCGTAAGTTTCTGCTTGATAGAAGACATGGTACCAAATTCCGAGCAATCCTAATATAACAGGCATGTTTTTATCAAAAGGAGCGTTTTTAAAATGTGTATCCATTTCGTGAGCCCCTTCAAGCATGGAGATGAAAGCATCGTATCCGACTGCGAGCATAATAGATAAACCGACGGCAGACCACATTGAATAACGTCCGCCAATAAAGTTCCAAAATTCGAACATGTTTTTAGGATTAATTCCGAATTTTTTGACTTCATCTTTATTCGTTGACAATGCGACGAAGTGATAAGGAACCGCTTTTGATCCAAGAGCATTAATAAGCCAATCTCGAGCTGTTTGAGCATTGACCATTGTTTCTTGTGTTGTAAATGTTTTGGAAGCTATTAGAAAAAGGGTTGTTTCCGGAGAGCAATTTTTTAATTTTTCAAAGATGTCGGATCCGTCAATATTAGAAATGAAATGAAAGTTGAGTTGATTTGTTGTATATTTTTTCAAGGCTTCTGTTGCCATGAACGGACCTAAATCAGATCCGCCTATTCCGATGTTAACAATATCCGTAATTTTTTTCCCTGTCGCCCCTTTCCAAGATCCTGAACGGACTTGATCCGTGAAAAAGTGCATTTTTTCCAAAACGTGATTAACCTGAGGCATGATGTTAGTTCCATCTACATAGATTGGCGTATTAGAGCGATTACGCAAGGCGACATGTAGGACAGGTCGATTCTCTGTAAAATTGATACAACGTCCGGAAAACATGGCGTTGATCATTTTTTTTAAATTACATTCATTTGCTAAATTAATTAGGAGAGGCAACGTGTTGTCAACTATTCGATTTTTAGAATAATCCAATAGGAAATCGTCTAATTTCAAAGAAAATTTATTGAAACGGTTTGTATCTGCTTTAAATAAATCACGCATATGTAATGAAACAGTTTCGGAAAAGTGTTTTTGTAAAGCTGAGTAAGCTTTTTTTGAAGTGAGAGACATAAAAGAACTCCTATTGAGGTAAATGATCTTTGTTTGTTTCTAAAGGTCTTAGTTCCCAATCAGGGGGCAATATAAGAGCTCTTTGTTTCGACACCTGTGTTTCATCAGGCGCTTTAAATACGGTGCTTTTGGCAGAACAAGCGGTCAATAGCAGAATCATACAAGTTAAGTAAATGCTTTTTTTCATTCTTCTTTCTCCTTTGAGAAAATAGCTTCTGTTAAGATAATAATCACTCCGAAACAAATCATCATATCTGCGATATTGAATGCAGGCCAATGATAACCGAAGGCATGAAAGTCTAAAAAATCAACGACAGCTCCAAACCGAATGCGATCGATAATGTTACCGATGGCGCCTCCGAGGATTAAAGAGAGGGCTAGCTTAACAACACTTTCTTTTTCTTTGAGAAACCAAAATGCAATGAATAAGGTGATAATAATCCCAATGGCAGTTAGTATCATAGGAGCATGGGGATGATTAGATGCAAACATGGAAAAACTAACTCCTTTATTCATTGCCAGAACGATATTGAAAAAAGAGGTAACTTCAATAGGCAAAGGCATATCATCCAAAATCATCCACTTGGTAAGCTGATCAAAGAAAACAGTGAAAATAAGAATAAAATAAAAAAACATATTAACTCCTTTGTTCCCTACTTTATATCAACATGATATAAAAAAGTAAAGGGAAGTATTAAAAAAATATAAAATCTTGTTGCGTTTTTAGAGAAAACAAGCTAGCGTGTAAGATAAATTGAGTATGTAAAAAAAGAATGAGTATGTAAAAAAAAGAAAGGGTTCTTTATGAATATTTTTATTTTCTTGAAGAAAGAAGTATTAAAAGCTATTTCTAAAATGGCAGACAACAGGCTCATAGTTAAATTACCTGATGTAACACGTGTTACAGTTGAATCTCCGCGAGATGAAAAACATGGAGATGCAGCAACAAACGCAGCGATGGTCTTAGCCGGTCAAGTCAATTTAAAACCATTCGATTTTGCAAAATTATTGGTAAGAGAACTGGAAAAAATTCCGGCAATCGAAAATGTAGAAATCGCTGGGCCTGGATTTATTAATTTAAAGTTATCTTCTGCTTTTTGGCAAGAACAACTGAAAACAATTTTAAAAGAAAAAGAACATTATGGCGATTCGGATATGGGGAAAGGTGAAAAAGTTAATATAGAATTTGTTTCTGTTAACCCAACCGGTCCGATGCATGTGGGACATGTAAGAGGCGCTGTTTTCGGAGATGCTTTGGCAGAGCTTTTAACAAAGGCGGGATATCAAGTAACGCGTGAATATTATATAAATGATGGGGGAGCTCAGGTGGATAAATTAGCGCAGTCGGCTTATTTGCGCTATAGAGAAGCAATGGGGGAAAATATCGGTGAAATCCCGGAAGGTTATTATCCGGGATTGTATTTAAAACCAGTCGGTCAATATATAGCTCAAAAGGATGGAGATAAATGGATGACCGTTAAGCAAGAAGATTGTCATGCGTATTTTAGAGATACAGCTGTTAAAATGATGATGGATCTTATTCAAAAAGATTTAGATAAAGCCGGTATTCATTTTGATGTTTTTACCTCTGAAAGAGTAATCGGAGAAACGGGAGGAATTGAAAAAGCTTTAGATGTGTTAAAAAACAGAGGACTTATTTATCAAGGGAAATTAGGGAAACCTAAAAGTGCAAAGGCTCCGGAAGATTGGGAACCTCGGGAGATGATGATTTTTAAGTCGACTGCTTTTGGAGACGAAGCGGATCGTCCTTTAAAAAGATCTGATGGATCATATACTTATTTTACGCCGGATATTGCGTATCAATATGATAAATACCAACGTGGTTTTAAAAATTTAATTATGGTTTTCGGGGCGGATCACGCAGGATATGTAGCACGCTTAAAATCAGCCGTTAAGGCTGTTACCGACGGGAAAGCGAACTTAGACATCAAACTTGTGCAAATGGTTAGTTTTTCAGAAGATGGTCAGCCTCTTAAAATGTCTAAGAGAAACGGTACTTTTGTAACATTTGAAGAGCTGCTTTCTAAAATAGGGAAAGATGTTGTTCGCTTTTTTATGTTAACACGTAAAAATGATAGTCAACTCGATTTTGATTTAGTTAAAGTAAAAGAACAATCAAAGGATAATCCTGTTTTTTATGTTCAATATGCGTATGCAAGGGCATATTCTGTTTTTCGCCATGCGCAGGAAATTTTCGGGGAAGAAATTTTAAATGATTTACAAAATGCAGAGATGTCTTTATTAAAAGATGAGGGAGAAATGTCTCTTATTAAAATGTTAGTTTCTTTCCCCCGCTTGATAGAACAAGCTGCCGAAGCAAAGGAACCTCATCGGATAGCGTATTATTTAAATGATTTGGCAGCGGCGTTCCATGCATTATGGAATAAAGGGCGTGATGATGTTCAAATGCGCTTTTTGGAAGAGAAAAACAAAGAACTGTCAAGAGCTCGTCTTGCGTTGGTGAAGGCTGTCACAAATGTTATTGCCTCTGGTCTGCATGTTTTAGGAGTTACCCCGGTAAAGGAGATGTAATATGAATTTATTAGAAGATGAAAAAAAAGAAGAAAAAAATGATTTTATTGCTTTAAAAAATAATACTCTTGAGGAAGAGACAGAAGAAGAAAATTCTCTGGAGACGCCGTATGATTTTCGCGCTGAATACAAAGAGCGAATTACGACAACGGTTCCTTCGGCAGAAGAAGTTGATAAAACTTTTTCTTCTATTCGGCTCCATGCAATAGGGATAGGTATTTTAATCGGGGTTTTATTCGCTGTTTTAGTAAGTGCTTTTTTTTGGCAAGCAGATGATGCAGATAGTCAGCCGGTTGTCATTTCCGGTAATGACGAGCCGTATAAGGAACGTCCGAGTGAACCAGGAGGAATGAAAATCCCGGATCAAGATAAAATGGTTTACAAAAGAATGCGTTCGGATGATATGGATATAAACGTGGAAAGTTTATTCCCTGAAGCTGAAATTCCTATAGAACCTATTGTCCAAAAAGATTCTAATCCGATTCCAGTTTCTGATTCTGAAGGGAAAGTTATAGGAACTCCGACCTTTGTCCCTGAAGAGCAGGAACAAATGGAATTAGAAGTTATTTCAACACGTCAAAAAGCTGTTAAATTTGACGAAGTTCCAGAAAAAGAAAGTTTGGTTCAAAAAGAGCCTCCTTTGCCGGAAAAAACAGTTCAAAAGGCAGCTCGGAAAACAGCTCCCGTTGAAACTAAAGCAGATAAAAAGATGTGGCATGTTCAATTAATTTCTCTTCCGTCTAAAACAGGAGCAGAAAAAGCGTGGCCGCAAATCTTAAAAGCTCATTCGGCATTATTATCTGGATTGCCGCATGATGTCGTTTCTGCGGAAATTAAAGGGAAAGGAACTTTTTATCGTTTACGGGTTGGTTCTTTTAAAACACGTAATGAAGCAAAATCTTTATGTGATAAATTAAAAGCCAGAAAGCAAGATTGTTCTTTAACACAATAAAAGGAAAGGGATATGAAAGATATTAAGTCTGTTATTTTTGGAATATCAGGGTTGTCGGTAACAGATGAGGAACGTGAGTTTTTTGAACAAACGAATCCGTTAGGTTTTATTTTATTTGATCGTAATGTTAAAGATCCTGTCCAATTAAAAGAACTGACAGCAGATTTACGTTCTGTTATAGGGCGTTCAGATGCACCTATTTTAGTTGATCAAGAAGGGGGACGTGTTCAAAGGCTATGGCCTCCTTATTGGGAAGGGCTCCCTTTTGGAAGAACATATGGGTATTGGTACTTGGAAAAATCTCCGAAAGTTGCTTTAAAAGCTGTTGAAGTCCATGCAAAAAAGTTAGCTGACATGCTTTTGGATGTTGGAATTAATGTGGATTGTTGGCCATGTTTTGATGTTATTACGCCGCAAGTCCATTGGAGTTTGGGGAAACGATTTTTTAGTGATGATCCAAATATTGTTTCTTCTTTGGGGAATAGGGCTGTGGATACGATGTTGCGCAATGGTTTAATGCCTGTTGTAAAACATATCCCGGGATATGGGAAAGCAAAAATAGATCCTCATATAAAATTGCCTGTTGTAGAAGGGAATATTGAGCAATTAGAGACGGATTTTCTGCCTTTCAGACAAGTTAATAAAAATGTTTGGGGAATGACAGCTCATGTTTTATATCCTTCTTTGGATGATAAAAAGCCAGCTACAATATCTCGTAAAGTTTTGAATTTTGTTCGTCAAGATATAGGTTTTGAAGGATTTCTTGTGTGTGATGACCTTTGTATGGGTGCTTTAGAAGGGAATATTGCGGATTTAGCGGCTGAGTGTATCTATGCAGGATGTGACACAGTTCTGCATTGCAACGGCGTTATGGAAGAAATGCGTGCGGTGGCTAAAGTTTTACCGCCGTTATCGGATAAGGCTTTAGATCGTCTTCAGAAGGCGGAAAAATTTAAAGAGAATGCAATTTACAAGACTTCTGAGGAAAAAACTTTATAAAGGTAAAATATAATGTTAAATTATCTATAAAGAAGCAACTTGTGGGAGTTTGTATTATAAGTGTTGTAAAGGAGAGAAAATGGTTGGATCAACAGAAGGTTTATTGATTTTATTGGTTATTTTAGTTCTTTTCGGAGGTTCTCAAGTCCCAAAATTGGCAAGAGCTCTGGGTTCTTCAGTCAATTCTTTTAAAAAAGGGCTAAAAGAAGGAGAAGAGGAAGAATTAGAAACAACTTTAAAAAAAATCTGTGCGTATAAAGAAAAAATTCCAGATGAACAAAAAGAGTTAAATGAAACAGCTCAAAAAACATCTGTTGAAAAAATACAACCTCAGAAGAATTCAAAAACAAAGAGAAAAACCTCCAGCAGAAAAAAATCAGGACAAAAAAAAGGAACTAAAAAATCTGAGAAAAAATAGGTAAAGTGTGTTAGGCGTCAGTGGTTGGGAGTTTGTGATTATTCTTGGAATAGCAAAACTTGTAATAGGGCGCGATCAAGTCAGCACTTTATTTAAAATGCTCGGACGAGGAATCGGTTATTTTTCACGCACATGGTTGAAATTTAAAAAAGATTTTAATGAGATTTTTAAGGAAATAGATAAAGACAAATAAAAATGAAAAATAAGCAAATGGTTTTGAGGGCGCATTTTTTAGAGTTAAGAAAGCGATTTATTATATGTGTTTTATCAATAACCGTTTTATCTTTTGGAGCATATTTTTTTCGGACAATGTTATTGGATTTTTTAATTCATCCGTTGTCGATAGCGATGCAACAAGAAAATTCAACAAAACGTCTGATTTATACGGGGCTTGCGGAAGGATTTATTATTTCCTTTAAAATCAGTTTATTATCGGGGTTTGTTTTAAGTTTGCCAATCATAGGGTATCAACTTTATAAATTTATCTTACCGGCACTTTTCCCGCATGAACGACGTGCTTTGGGAATGTTTATTATAGGGATGCCTATTTTATTTTTATTAGGATGTGTTTTTGCGTACTTTATTGTTCTTCCGATTACATATGCTTTTTTCTTGGATTATCAGACTTCAACAACACTGATTCCTATTCAATTAGAAGCTAAAATTTCAGAATATATTTCATTAACAATACATCTTTTAACAGCTTTTGGTCTTGCTTTTGAGATGCCTCTTGTGTTAATCTTACTAGGAAATATCGGAGTCATTACAGAAAAAACGCTTGTTTCTTATAGAAGAATAATGGTTGTTTTTATTTTTGTTATTGCTGCTGTATTAACTCCTCCTGACGTTATCAGTCAGCTGGCGTTGGCAATACCATTGTTGCTATTGTATGAACTAAGTATCATTTTGTTAAAAAGGAAGAAGAATTATGCACGATATAAGATGGATACGGGAAAATCCCGATTTATTTGATAGGGCTATGGTTAGACGTGGGCTGAAGCCTATGTCAGATGATATTTTAAAAATGGATAAAGAATGCCGATCAGTTCAAACAGCTCTTCAAGAATTACAAGCAAGACGTAATGAATTGTCTTCTCATATCGGTTCTGTTAAAAAAACAGGGGGCGATGTTCGTTCTCTTATGGATGAGGTCGCGAAAATTAAGAAGGATATGACAAGTAAAGAAGAAAAAGTTCGTATATTAAATGAAAAGTTTAATGAGATTTTATCTTCTTTGCCGAATATTCCTTTAGATTGTTGCCCGGATGGTCCGGATGAGACGGCAAATAAAGAACTTCGGAGAGTCGGAACTCCGAGAGTCTTTGATTTTAAGCCGTTAGAGCATTTTGAAATCGGTGAAAAACTGGGATTAATGGATGCAGAACAGGCTGCTGTTATGTCCGGAGCGCGGTTTACAATTCTAAAAGGTTCTTTAGCAAAACTTGAACGAGCAATCGGGCAATTTATGATTAACATGCATACGATGCAAAATGGATATACAGAAATGGAAGTTCCTTTGCTGGTTAAAGCGAATGCGGCTTTCGGAACAGGAAATTTACCTAAGTTTAAAGAAGATCTTTTTAAAACAACTGATGGGTATTATTTAATTCCGACAGCGGAAACTTCTCTGACGAACTATGTTGCCGATAAAATTCTAGACGAAGATCAATTACCTATCCGAATAACAGCGTTAACTCCTTCTTTTCGTTCAGAAGCCGGATCTGCAGGTCGTGATACCAGGGGAATTATTCGACAACATCAATTTTATAAAGATGAATTAGTTAGTATTGTTAAACCGGAAGATTCTTCTAAAGAATTAGAGAGAATGACGGCTTGCGCCGAGAGTATTCTACAAAAATTAAATCTTCCGTACCGTGTTGTATTTTTGTCAACAGGAGATATGGGCTTTTGTTCTATGCAGTCCTATGATTTAGAAGTATGGTTGCCGGGGCAAAATCAGTATAGAGAAATTTCCAGTTGTTCAAACTGTGGTTCGTTCCAAGCTCGTCGAATGAACGCACGGTTTCGTTCTAAAGGACGGAAAGGAACGGAATATGTTCATACTTTAAATGGGTCAGGATTAGCTATTGGGCGTACTTTAGCAGCGGTTATGGAAAATTATCAACAGAAAGATGGTTCTGTCGTTATACCAGAGGTTTTAAAACCTTATATGGGAAATATGGAAGTTATTCAACCCGGAGAGATTTCATTTTAAATTATATGAGAGAAAATAATAAAATCTTTATTTTCTCTCATTTTTAAGAACGGATTGTTTGGGAAAACTTATCTAAGACCGCATTAACTAAACGAACTTCTGCTCCGTCGTAAAAAGAACGAGTAATATCTACATACTCGTTGATAATAATAGGAGAATCTAAATCAGGATGAATAAAAAATTCAGCGATTCCGGTTCTTAAAATATTTTGTAATAGTATTTCTATTCTATCTTTATCCCAATCCTTAGAAAAACTATTTAAAATAATCTCATCAATTTGTTCTTTTTTTTCTTTAACGGTTTTAACTAGATTTGTAAATAATTCCGCATCAGCTTGTGCGATTGTAATAAAAGTCTCATTTCCTTTTACATCTTCGGAAAGGACTTGGGTTCCTACTTTGGCATTTAAGAAATCATAGATTATTTGTTCAACTGATTTATTTTTAAATTCAGCGGCATAAAGAGCTTGAATAGCATTTAAGCGAGCATTTGTAAATTTTTGTGTTTTTTTCATTAATTTTCTTCTTTCATTAAGGTAGAGATAAAGTCTTCAAAATCTTTTGTTTCGTTAAAGTTTCTATAAACAGAGGCATAGCGGATATATGCGACTTTATCTAAATTTAAAAGAGCATCCATAACTAATTGTCCGATGTAAGTACTTTTAATATCTGATACTCCCGAGCTTTCCAGAGTGCGCTGGATTGTATTAACCAAACGTTCTATCTTATCTACATCTACGGGACGTTTTCTAACGGCGACATAAATAGATTTTGCTAATTTATCTCTATCGAAGGGGACATGTTCGTTGTTTTTTTTAATAATTGTTAAATCACGTAACTGAACACGTTCAAACGTTGTAAATCTGGCTCCACAGGAAGAACAAACGCGCCTACGACGGATAACGGATCCATCTTCGGATGTTCTCGAATCTTTCACTTGACTATTGATATTTTGGCAAAAAGGGCATTTCATATAAGGATCCTACTTGTCAGGGTATATTGGGAAAGAGCGACATAATTCCAGGGTTTTTTCTTTGACAATTTTTTCCATTATATGATTGTCTTCCGGGTTAAGGCACAAGCCATCAATAATATCACCTATCATTTCTCCAATATCTTCAAACTCATGTATTCCGAAGCCGCGTGTTGTTCCGGCGGGAGTTCCTATTCTTAATCCGGATGCGATAGATGGTTTTTCTGGATCGAAAGGGATTGCATTTTTATTGCAGGTAATATTTGCACGTTCCAAACTGTCGCAAACGACTTTCCCGGTTAGTCCTTTGGATCGTAAGTCTATTAAGATAAGATGAGTATCCGTTCCATCGGAGACCATATTTATGTCACGAGAGCGTAAAGTTTTTTCTAAAGCTTTTGCGTTTAAAATAATTTGTTCTGCGTATTCTTTAAATGTTGGTTTTAAAGCCTCGGCAAAAGCGACAGCTTTAGCGGCTATAATATGTTCCAAAGGACCTCCTTGAAGACCGGGGAAAACAGAGGAGTTTATTTTCTTAGCTATTTCAGGATTGTTTGTTAAAACCATTCCGCCTCTAGGGCCTCGCAGAGTTTTATGCGTTGTTGTCGTGACAACATCAGCATAAAGAAGGGGATTGGGATAGACACCTCCGGCGACTAGACCGGCAAAGTGTGCCATATCCACCATGAAATAAGCTCCGATATTATCGGCAATAGTACGGAATTTTTTGAAATCTATTTTGCGAGGATAAGCAGATCCTCCTGCGATAATTATTTTAGGTTTATGCTCTGCGGCTAATTTTTTAATTTCTTCATAATCAATTAAATTTTCTTCTTTTGTTACTCCATAAGAAATTGCATTATAATACTTTCCTGAAGAGGATATTTTTGTCCCATGTGTTAAATGTCCTCCGGCATCTAAGCTCATCCCTAAAATAGTATCTCCCGGCTGCAATAAAGCCATATAGACGGAAGCATTTGCTTGAGAGCCAGAATGTGGTTGGACATTTGCAAACGAGGCATTAAATAATTTTTTGGCGCGTTCTATGGCAATCATTTCAATTTCATCAATGTAATGGCAGCCATGATAATACCTATTTCCTATATATCCTTCGGCATATTTATTGGTCAAAATAGAACCTTGCGCCATTAAAACGGCGTTTGAAACGATATTTTCTGAAGCAATAAGTTCTATATTGTCTTGCTGCCTCCAGAGTTCTTTTTGGATTAAGCGTGCAATTTCTGGATCTTGTTCCACAAGAGTTTCTTTAAAATAGCTTGTAGTATCTGTGTGGTGAGAACATTGACAAATCATTTTAAATCTCCTAGTTTTTGAATGCGACGTTGATGCCGTCCTCCTTCAAAGGAGGTGTTCAGAAAAATATCTAGATATTTAATAGCAGATTCCGGAGGAGTTGTTCTGCCTCCAAGACATATAACATTTGCGTCGTTATGCAAGCGTGTCATTTTAGCTGTTTCTTCATTATAAACTAAACCAGCTCTGATAAAAGAATATTTATTTACAGCCATACACATTCCTTCCCCGGTTCCGCAAATTAAAACACCTATATTTTGAGGATGTTCTTGAATGTCGGCAGCAACTAATTGAGCTTTATCAGGATAATCTACGGGGATTACATCCGTATAAGGACCTAAATCCAAGACATTATAGCCTTCTTCGGTTAAATGAGAAATTAATTTTTCTTTTAACTGAAAACCAGCATGATCGGAGGCGATAATAATTTTTTTATCTTGCATTTTAAGGCTTTTCCTTGTTATATAAAATAAACATCGTTATTTTAGAGAAATTTGAATGCAAATACAAGATATTTCACCACAAGAATTTAAAAAAGCTATTAAACCTTATACAACTTTGGTGGGGGTTGATTTTGGAACCAAGCGTATAGGAATAGCTGTTTCTGACTTGATGAGATTAACGGCGACGCCTCTTAAAATAGTTTCTTCTTTGGATGAGATGATTAAAACTCTTGAGAACAGAAATATCGGAGGCTTTATTATTGGGCTCCCTCTTTTAATGAACGGAGAAGAGGGGGAACAAGCTGCATTAACCAGAAAATTTGGAGATAAATTAGTAGAAAAATATAATCTTCCGGTTTTATTTTGGGATGAGCGATGGAGCTCAAAAGCCGTTACACGAGTTCTTACAGAACAGGCTGATATTAGCAGAAAAAGGCAAAAAGAAATTTTAGATAAAGCAGCTGCGGCATATATTTTACAAGGGGCTCTTGATTTGTTATCTTGTATTTCGTGATATTCGGGGAAGCTGGATAAAAGTTATTTTTGTGCTCGAATAAGATATCCGTTGGCCCATCCAGTGCCTTCTTTTCTTAAAGAAACTTCTTGAAGTGTCCAACTCAATCCGATCTCTTTTAGAAGATTCTCAATATATTCTTTTTTGTGGAGGAAACGACTAAAAGGTGTTATGCGATAGTTTTCTTTTGTATTGTTGCTTTCGATCGTGAATAAAAAAAGACCTCCTTTTTCTAAATGCTCATAAGTTTGTTTGAAAATTTCGGATAAATCACCTATGTAGCAAAAGACATCGGCCGCAACAATAAGATTGTATTTTGTTTTTGTATGTGTGAAAAAATCCAAAATATCCATTTGCTTAAGGATATCATAACAGGCTGTTTTTTCTGCATGTTGAAGCATTTGTGCAGAAATATCTACACCGACTAGTTTTTTTGAAAGAGGTTTTAAAAAAGTGCCGCAAGCTCCAGTTCCGCAGCCTAAATCTAAAATATTGAGTTTTGTTTGGGAGGGTAATTGAGAATGAATAAGATTAGGGACACAACAGTTAAGTTCTTTCATTTTATCATCATAAGAATCAGCAAAGGCATTATAAATAGTTTGAATATATGAAAATAAAGTATTATCCTCATAATGTCCGGAAAGAACGTGGAAAGTGTGTCTGGCCAAAGGATTGTCCGGGAAATTTTTATACCATCCTTGGGCGAAACGAAGGACTTCTTTAGAATCTTTATTGTTTTTCGAAAACCATTTGGGTAGAAGAGATGCTAAACGAATATGGACCTGATTGGAAAAAGCTTTTTGAGATAGGATGTTAAAGTAAAGTCCGGCGGCTTCTTCATATTCTTCCAAATCTTCTAAAGCAACGGCAAGATTAAAACAGGCTTCCATATGTTTTGGGTTAATGATAAAAACTTGTCTATATGTTTCAAGAGCTTCATAAATACGACCTGTTTTATACAAGAGAGCTCCCAGGTTGTTATAAGCATTTGCAAAATGACGATTTCCTCTAATAGCATTTCGATAAGCTGTTTCAGCTTCATCAAACTGTCCGATTCTTTCAAGAATAAGAGCTTTATTGAAGTAGGCGTCATATAAAAAGTGATCGAGGCGGAGAGCTTTATCGAAAGCCACTAAGGCATCTTCGTTACGGCCTTTAAGCGAGAGAGATTGACCATAGGTGTTCCAAAAAGCAGAAATATTCTGGTTAAGATTAAGAGCTTTTTCTAAAGAGACGAGAGATTGATCAATAAGTCCCGTTTTTTGCTGTTGAATTCCAAGATGATACCATGCGGAAGGAAAAGTATTATCTGTTTGAACAGCTTTTTCCAAAAGGTGAAGAGCTTCCTGATTTTTCCCTAATTCGCTAAGTAAGGAAGCTTTATTAATCATAGCCAAGACCATTTCGGGATTTTGTTCAAGAGCAGTATCAAACGCTTTTATAGCTTTTGAAGAAAGTCCTTGAGCTCGATAGATATTGCCGATGCAGTTTTGTGTTTCTGGTAAGTGAGAGATTTGTTTAAAATAAGAAAGAGCCTCTTGAAAATGCCCTGTCTCTTGTAAGGCGACGGCAAGACTGAAAATGTAGTTTTGGTTTTGAGGATTTAATAAACAAGCTTTATCCAGGAATGTTAAAGCGACATCAAAAGCTCTTTTATCCATAGCGATAATCCCTAAAAAATAGAGGCTATCGGCATGAGTTGGATTGATTTCCAGGATTTGTTTAAAGAGCTGCGCGGCCTCATCCAGCATGTTTTTTTTATAAAGGAGCAGAGCATTTTGAAAAATAATTTCCATCGACAACCTTTTTTTTATATGATATTCTTTACTAAAAAATAAAGTATAAATGGAATTTTAATGACGGACAACATTAATTTTAAGAGAATAGAGACGGATATAAAAAAAGATAGAGTTGTTTTATACATGAATGGGACGCCGATGTTTCCGCGGTGTTGTTCATCTGCGATGGCGGTTCAGTTTTTAGATTCATATAAAGTTGAGTATAAGTCATATAATTTAATGGAAGAAATTAGTCTGCTAGACTGTCTAAAAGCATATACAGGACGTTCGGTAATCCCTCAGCTGTTTATTTCCGGGAAATTAATAGGGATTGGAGAGGATTTACGAGAATTATTCGTGACAGGAGAGGTTTTAAAGATACTGGAACGAGAGAATATAACAAAAGTGTCATAAAAATTGAAAATACGAGACTTGCAATTTATTTAAAAATCAAGTATAAAAACATCAAGAATTAATTAAAAACAAGGAACAAGATAATGGAAACAATTAACAAAAAAGCAATAGGGGAGTTAGCTGAGTTATTACATGAACACAAGCTGACAGAGATAGAATATGAATCGGGAACGACACGTATAAGAATTTCTTCTAAAGAAGAGTATAGTAACAAGGCTCCTGTTCATTTTCCTCTTCCAGAAGAAAAGGAGCAGAAAGAGAAAACGGTTATATCCGGGGAAGTAGTTAAATCGCCGATGGTCGGGGTTGTTTATTTATCATCGGATCCCAATAGCGCTCCGTTTGTAAGTGTTGGAGATTTAGTCGGCGTGGGGCAGACGTTATGTTTAATAGAAGCGATGAAGACCTTTAATCCGGTTAAGGCGGAGAAGGCAGGAAAAGTATCTCAAATTTTAGTAGAGAGCGGAACTCCCGTAGAATTTAACGAGCCATTATTTGTACTGGAATAAAAGATGTTTGAAAAAGTTTTAATTGCCAATCGGGGAGAGATAGCATTAAGAATACACCGAGCATGTAAAGAAATGGGGATTAAGACAGTTGCGGTTCATTCTACGGCGGATATGGATGCCATGCATGTTCGGTTGGCAGATGAAGCTATATGCATAGGACCCGCATTAGCAAGGGATTCATATTTAAACAAAGCCGCGATTATTAGTGCTGCGATGATAACGGGGGCAGATGCGATACATCCAGGGTATGGCTTTTTATCAGAGAATGCTGATTTTGCGGAAATGGTGGAAGCGCATGGGATTACGTGGATAGGTCCCAGCCCAAAGATGATACGGATGATGGGGGATAAGGTTCAAGCTAAAGATGCGGCAATAAAGTCGGGGCTCCCGGTTGTGCCAGGATCCGAAGGAGATGTTCGAACAGTTGATGCAGCGAAGATAATTGCCGAGCGTATAGGCTATCCGGTTATTATCAAAGCAGCGGCAGGAGGCGGGGGAAAAGGGATGAAAGTCGCCTATAATGAAGGCGAATTAGTAGAGGCATATAACACGGCGAGGCTTGAGGCTAGGACTTCTTTCGGAAATGATATGGTTTATATGGAAAAGTACTTACAAACTCCTCGTCATATAGAGGTTCAAGTTCTTGCGGATAATTATGGGAATGTTGTTTGTTTGGGCGAAAGGGATTGTTCGTTACAACGGAATCATCAGAAGGTATTGGAGGAATCTCCTTCTCCGGCGTTGAATAAAAAACAACGGGAAAAAATAATGGAAACGGTCCGTTTAGCAATGAGTAAAATAGGATATTCTAATTTAGGGACGATAGAATTTTTGTACGAGAACGGTGAATTTTATTTTTTAGAGATGAATACAAGGTTACAGGTGGAACATCCGATTACGGAGATGGTAACGGGGATAGATATAGTCAGGGAACAAATTCGATTGGCAAGCGGAGCGCCGTTAGGATATACTCAAAAGGATGTTCGTTTCGACGGTTATGCGATAGAGTGTCGGATTAATGCAGAGAATCCAGAGACATTTATTCCGAGCCCCGGAAAAATAGGATGTTGGCATGTTCCGGGAGGTTTATGGGTTCGAGTTGATTCTGCGATGTATTCGGGGTATAAAGTTCCGCCGCATTATGATAGTATGGTTGCGAAGTTGATTGTTTTTGGGCGTAGTCGGAATGGATGTTTGATGCGCTTGAAGCGGTCATTGGAAGAGTTCGTTATAGAGGGAGTTGAGACAACGATACCTTTGCATCAGAAAATTATTATGAATTCAGACTTCATTGATGGTCAGTATAATATACATTGGTTGGAGAGATTCTTAGAAAAGAAGTAATTTCCCGTTAACAAGGGGAAATAAAAAAAGCTGTTTACGAGTGTATGTAAACAGCTTTATTTTTGTATTTTTTTTTAAATTTCTATTAAAAGTTATTGATTTTATCTTTTAAAAAACTTAAAGTTGTTTATTGCGTATGGGTTATAATATGAAAAGGGGAAAAAATGCTTAAGATTTTAAAAGTGAGTGGTGTTATTTTAGTATGTTGTCTGTTAGGAACAGTTAGTTTCGCTTGTCCGAGGAGCAAAGACAAATGTGAATGTTCGACGGCGAAGGAGTTTATGCTAAGTAATGTGTCTATGATGGAAGAATCTTCAGCGCTTTTGGCGAAGAGGGGGGGTGAGATGAAGGAGAAAGCGAAGGAGAAGAGGGAGAGGAAGTATGAAGAGTTAAATAATGATTTATCGGAACATGGTCAATTTCTAATAGAACAAGCGGAGATAATCATGCAAAACGGGAAAGTTGTTATGATGTACGCGGAGGAAATAGAAGGGGACGTGTTTGAAATTCCGGATTCTCAAAAGATGCAAGCGAAAATGGATGCGGCAAAATTAATAGATAATGGTAAGAGGATGAGGCGGATTGCGAAAATGGCAAGAGAAAAGAGTGCGAAACAAATGGAGGAGGCATCATATATACAAGATATGGAGCTTAAAGAAGAAATGAAAGAGCATCAAGAAGAAGTTTCCATATTTTTAGATACAGTTATTGATAATGCAAATGCGATGATATCTTCCGGAGAGTTATTGCAAATGGAAGTGCAGTGAGAGGCTTCATAAGAGTCCTTTTTAAAAGGGCTCTTTTTTTTTATAAAAGGAGAAAAAATGAAAATAGAAAAAGCTTTTTTTGCGGCGGGTTCTTTTTGGGATGTTCAAGAAGTATTTGATACGATAAAAGGGGTTTTATTTACACGTGTTGGATATGCGGGAGGATATACCTCAAACCCATCTTATTATGATGTTTGTTCGGGGCATACAGGGCATGTTCAAACGGTCGAGGTGACATATGACTCGGATAAGATTTCATATACGGCGCTTGTTTTGATATTTTTTCAAATACATAATCCAACTATTATAAATGGGCAAGGTCCGGATAAAGGGCCGGCTTTTCGGTCGGCATTGTTTCCTGTGAATGAACGGCAAAAGCAAATAGCGGAGAGAATTAAGCGTTATTTTGATGAACGGAATGAATACGGGAAACCCTCCACGACACAAATTTATACGGGAGCTGCCTTTTTTGAAGCAGAAAGCTGGAATCAAAAGTTTTGGAAGAAACATGAGAAAATCCAACCTGTTTAATTAAACAGGTTGGCATTCTCCGTTTTCATCCAATTTTTCTCCTTCCGGGCATGTTAGCAAGGTACATCCGGAGCTGATAGCGGAACTTCCCGGAGCACAACAATACGTTCCGACAGAAGCATTTTCATCCGTATCACAAATACAGGTTTGAGTGATTTTTTTGTTATAAGGACATTTTTTCTTTCCGGAAGAGCCATATTCAGGGGCACATGCTTCTACTGTTGGTTGAGAGCAAATTCCATCTAAATTCGGACAATCTTTGCCACACATGGACCCGTTTAACCAGCAGAACGTTTGTCCCGTGTATTCTGATTTACGTGTACAAAGCATTCCGGTGCTTTTTTGGTAACAACCAAAAAAACCAAATTCAGATGAATATGAATAAGGAAATCCTTTCCCTTCGTCACATCCGGGATCAAAACAATACCCTGTAGTGCAATTTTGTGCAAAAGATGATGTGTAACCACAAAAAGAGCCACATTGTTGAGAAACGCCGTTATGAACTCTGTAACAACGTCCCATATATACACCACGTATGATGGAACAACACACTTGATCAGCGCCGTCATTTTTACAACACATTTTTCGTGTTTCATCGTATGTTGTTCCGGAAGGGCATTTAATCGTGTCGCATGCGCCGTTGCAGCTGGGGGGATTTGTACATTTGCTTGAACAAACTCCTCCTGTGTTTGAGCAATTCCAATATGATATTTCTTCTCCGTTATAGATTGGATAACAGCTGACGGTTGATCCGTTCGTTGTCCAAGAGCAACCATATTTGCAAACAAGGTAAGTCAGTTTCCCCCCTTTATCTGTGCAAATGCTTTTGTCACAAAGTCCGGCTCTGCGAAAAAAGTCTTTATTTATATCAGATCCGGTAATTGATCTATCGGAATATGCGCAAGACCCCTGAGCAATACTGGGTTCCTGACAATAAACACCATTTGAGAACCAATAACAATTGTCTAATCCATACTTTGACGGTGTATGACACCCCCAGTAGATTCCATTACAACTTTGTGCTGTTGTTGTTTCAAAACTGTCGGCTCCGAATCCATTTTCCTCGCATGCGTCTGCACGGCAAACACCAACTCTACAAGTGACTTTTTCCGCATCATCCGTATTTGTGCATCTATTACCGCATGTTTTTCCGTCAATGTAACAATAACCGCCTTCCCCTTCACAATAAAAACTGTGACATTCTCCGTCTATTAAAATATAGCCATTGGGACAGCGGCAAGTTCCCGTCTCTTCATTCCAGGAAGAATTGAGCGGACATCCGCAAGTTCCGGTGTCGGTGCAAATTTGATTGCTGGGACAGCAAACGCCGTTGCAGCAGCTTTTTTCACAACATATTCCGTTACAACAATATCCGTCGCAACAACTTCCATTGCAACAAATGTTATTTTCACAATCGGTGCATCCATCTATGCCGCACGGAGTTTGAATGTCTTTACAAGTGTTGTTACAGCAAAATTGGTCGTCATCGCATTTGGGATAACAAAAGCTTCCGTCAAGTTCGTTCATATTGCCCATGTTTTTATCTAAATAAAAAGCCATGGGGTTTATTTCTTCATTACAAATATCGGTTCCTTCATAACGAACATTATTGACACTGGCAAGCATGGATTTGTTATTGTCCATCATATCCAACATCAAAGAACAAACTCGTTTGGGAACATCCGTCACTTTAATGGAAAAAGCGTTCTCATCTTCAATAAAAACATGAATGGGATACCCATGCGTCGTGGTCTCCCCCAATTCGTTTAAA
>CALXXA010000018.1 GCA_944392585.1 uncultured Alphaproteobacteria bacterium
ATTGTCCATCGGGGGACTCGCCGGATACACAATGGCTATGAACAGACATCGGGCAAATACAATCTTGGATTATGTTTCTCGCTGCGTCGTTATTGCTCAAACATCTGGCGACGGATCTACGGTAAAAGAAGATTCTTGCAAAGATATTTTAGGAGAAGAAAATATGCCAGGCGTATTATCAGCAGACGGGGAAGTAACGGTTGATAGCAACAATATAAAAGTTACTTTAACACCTGCAAATGAGAAAGTGGCAGATATTCTTGCAGAACGCTCGACTGATGCTATTACGATTACAAAGGCGGAGGGCACCGGTGTAGTTACCATAACTTTCGTTGGGGCGGGAGATGGCTCAGTTGCTCAGCCAGCTACTTAATAGATTAATCATAAAATATCTAATAACTTAATTCCCCGAAAAACCGCTCTTTTAGAGCGGTTTTCTTTTACTTTAGAAAAACCTTCATTATAATCTATTGGAGAACAGCTTAGAAAAGGGTTCCCTTACTATACATCAGATCGAATAAACAATTTCATAAAATCCGCAATTTGCTGTTCTGGATCTTCCTGATCATAAAAAACAGATTCGACAGCATTTCTAAGATGTTTTCTTAAGAAATAAGATTCCATAATCTTCACGGAAGCCCTGGCCGCTTGCAACTGAATAACAATATCCGCCGCTGGACGATCATCTTCTAACATTTTCTTAACACCATTCAACTGACCAATAATTAATGTTAAACGATGCATGTCTTCTGATTTTTTTTGTTTTTTCTTTTCGGATCCTTTTTTTTTCACTTTTTTTAATAACATCTATATCCCCCATATATAGTATCATTTAGACAAAATACTTTTCTCAATCGAGTAAAAAATACCCCTCCAGCGAAATATTCGGCTATTTCTTACTTTACAAGTCTTATTTTACTATATACCCCCCTTACAGGGTAGTTGTCAAGGATTGTTTTCACAAAAGGATTACTCTTTCCCTTTAGGAGCAATAAATTATTTTAATTGACAAGAGGAAATTATCCCGAAAAATCTTTGGAGCGGGCGAAGGGATTTGAACCCTCGACATCGACCTTGGCAAGGTCGCGCTCTACCCCTGAGCTACACCCGCTTATATGAACAAGTTCCTTTATGACACAAACAAAACCAAAAAGCAAGTTTTTTTATTATTTTTTTTTAGGAATATACAACATACTGTTTTTCATAGAAAATAATAAAAGAACTTTCTAAGGAAATCAGCCTTTGAAGTTCTCTTTTTTTTATATACTTTAACGTATATTAAATAAATTGTTCCTGAAAAGGGTGCCTTTAGAGAAGAATGGGTATCTTATGACACAATCACGCCGATTTCTGTTAAAGTAGGTAATAAAGGAGAAATTTTAAAAAAACTGGAGCAAAAGTTTTTACAATTTTTGATATAAAACGTTTTAAAGAATTAGATGATTCTTTTATTCAAATGATTATAAATTCGACCACATCACTTGAAGCGGTCACTAAATTGGTTAATTTAGGGATTTTAAAAGCAAAAAATAAGTTTGAAGGTGTAGCAATTTTCTTTCCGAACACACCAAATAGCTTGTAAACAAAAGAAGAAGCCCTCATTTTGACAAAGACTATAATACATGGAGCGGGTGAAGGGAATCGAACCCTCGTCTTAAGCTTGGGAAGCTTCCGCTCTACCATTGAGCTACACCCGCGTGTTTGAATTAGATATTGTTTTTATACACGAGTTAAATTGAAAAATCAACAAATTTTTGTTGGATTTCTGTTTTCATTTTCTCATTTACCGTTTTTTCCATTTCCTCCAACATTTCAACCATCATGGCGTCACGATCTTGAATACTCGAACGAATAGGTTGTGTTCGCATAACATACCCTTCTACAGCGATGGCTTTTAAAAGATCTCCTCTCTCGTTTTCCAGTTGAAGCTCAACCGAATATGTCAGAGTATACTTATAATTTTCCAATTTAAAGATTGCTTCCGCGGGCATTTCTTCTCTCACCATAGCAGCATCTTGAACGATAAATTTTGCGATATACGGTTTTTGATGACTATCCCTTAATCGGATATATGCCCAATTTAACAAAGCTTTCTCTGGAGTAATTGGCATTAAATTTTCTACATGCGGGGATTTCTGATTAGCCTGAACATTTGACTCCAAAACGATTTTTTTCGCAGGAAGCTCTATTGCCGCCTCTTTCGTATAGTCCTTAACTTGATAAGGCTTTTGATATGTCGGCATACAAGAAACTAAAAACATCACTATTAATAAAGCCAAAGTATTTCTCATCATAAGTCCTCCTTTCTGAAGTCATATTCTTTCCCACAAAAATGACATGTCACATGAATTAAACCATTTTCATACATATTATTTAACTGCTCTTTTGAAAACTGCGCAAGTATTTTTTTGACTTTGTCATAAGAACAGCCGCATTTGAAACAAATATATTTCTTCGGTAATAATGTCAGCATGTTCGCATGAAATAAACGAAATAGAATCTGCTCCGACGATAACACTTCTTCAAACACTTCTTTTTCTTGAAGACTTTTCATTAAAATCTGAATGGTTTCAAAATCATCTTGTCCCGATATAACTTATCTCCCCGGAAGAAGTTGTATTAAAAGAGCCGTAACAACAACTTCTTCCAACACTCTTACAACAACATCAGGATATTCTTTATTAAGCAACAAGTCATCTAGTAAAGAATCACATTTGATAAAACTACCCTTATATAAGCCATTCTCCAACATAAACGGCATAATATAATTCATTTGCGTTTTCTCCTTTGATCATATACTATGAATAAAGATAAAAGGATTGTCAATATGACAAAAAAAATTACAGAAAAAAGACTTTATAACATAGCTCTCTATTACGTTTCTCGTTTTGAAACAACAACTGTGAAGCTCCAAGATATTCTAGAAAAAAGATTATTGACGGCTCAAATCCATGGAGAAGAAATTCCCCCTCAAGCTAAAGAGTGGATTGGAAAAATCATCTCTCGAATGGTTCATCTCGGATATATAAACAATACCCGATTTGCAGAAAACACGTTTCAAAAAATGATAGGATCAGGAAAATCTATCCGTTCCATCTCATATAAACTACAACAAGCCGGCTTAAATAATGACATTCTTTCTGATTTAATAGAGAAACAAGAAAAAACCTCCTTAGAATTAGATTTAATCGCAGCAATAAAGTTTGTAAAAAAACGCAAATTAGGGATCTATAGGCCGGAATCCACACGCGCTCAATATGCTGAAAAAGACTTAGCCGCACTTGGAAGAGCCGGATTTAGCTATGAAATTGCTCTAAAAGCCTTAAAAGAAGAAGATTCTTAACCGTCTTCTAAATGGAAAAGAACCGTTGCCATTACAAAAATAACGACTATTGAAGGGCCAAAAGCGGCTAACATAACCGGTAAATTTCCCGAGGATCCGAAAGCGAAAGTCAACCGTGACAAAAAGAATAATATAAATCCGCATAAAACAGCTTCCGTTATTTTCATTAAAATATTTCCGGATCTTTGATTTGGACTTAAAGAAAAAACAGCGGCAATAAAAACCATTGCTAACAAGTAAAAAACAGAAGCTAAAATGGAATAAAAATACATACAATGTCGAACAGAAGAAAATCCCGCATTATTTAACATATGAATAAACTTTGGTAACTCCCATATAGAAAAACTTTCCGGATCATTAAAAGTCTGCATTATTTTTTCCAAATTTAAATCAGATGGAAGAATCAGATTCTTTTCTATTTTTTTCTCTCCAGCACTGTTAAAAGAAACTCCTTTTGGAATCTTAAGTAAATTATTGTCCAACAAACCCTCAGGAGCTTCTATCTGCCGTTTTAAAGATTCCGTCTCAGTTAATTCCAGGATTGAGATTCCTCGCAATCGCAGACTATTTCCTTCTTGCTTTACAGAATCAGCATGAATAATAATAGGTTCTTTGCCTCTTTTCTCACGCAACCATAATCCTTTAGAAGACCATGAAACATTATTCTCCTTTTGGTATTTAATACCTTCCACTGTTTTAAACTTTTGCTGCATGATACTAGAAAAGGGATTAAATATAGAAATATTAACCATTCCAATAAAGAAAACCACTCCAAATACAGGCATTAAGAAATTCCACACAGACAATCCCGTTGACCGGGCAATAACCAGTTCATTACTCTTACTTAATCGATAAAAACTCACTAATGAGGCAATTAAAACCGCAAACGGTAAAATAAGTGGTATCATTTGAGGAAGTTTTAAAAGTCCTAAATTCAAGACATCAATGAAAGTCATATAATCTCTTGAAGCAGCTCTACGTAACAGCTCGATAACATCAAACAAAAGTATAAGCGCCATTAACACAAATAAAGTCGCCAAAAAAGATAAGAAAAAAGTTCTTGCGACATATCGATTAAATAATGAGAATACTTTCATTTAAACATCCTTTATCTTCGCTGTTTTTTTATACGATATTTCACATAGATTGTCAAAAATCATTTTCATAAAAAATTAATACCCTGTTAAAGGTTAGATAAGAAAGTTTACATGTTTAATTTTTTAGTATTTTATTTATTTTGAAATTAAACAATTTTGATTTTAGTGTTTAAGATTCATCAAATATCGTTCAGCTCCTAGAGCCGCTATTGCTCCTGCTCCACAAGCGATAATTGCCTGACGGAAAAAAGGTTCTTGAACGTCTCCGGCGGCAAAGACTCCTTTTATGGATGTTTCTCTTGTGTCATGATTGGTTATAATATATCCCTGTTCGTCAACATCAAGTTGTCCCAAGAACAATTCTGAGTTTGGTGTTTGTCCGATTGCTTCAAAGACACCATCTACGACAACATTAGCAGTTTCTGCAGTTTGAGTATTTTTCACATAAATCCCAGATAACATTTCTTTCCCATATAAAGAAATAACTTCAGTATTCCACATGATTTGAATATTTTTATATTTTTTAAGTTGATTTTGAAGAGCTTGTTCCCCCGAGAAAGTATTTTCACGGTGGATTAAAATGACTTTTTTTGCAATTGTCGCCAGAAATAAAGCTTCATATAACGCCGTATTTCCTCCTCCTATAACAGCGACAGTTTTCCCTTTATAAAAGAATCCGTCACAAGTAGCACAAATAGAAACACCTTTACCTTTAAAATTTTGTTCACCGTCAACGCCAAGCCATTTAGGAGAAGAACCTGTGGCAATTATTAAACTATCTGTCAACATCAAAGAGCCATTGCTTAAGGTTATATGGAAAGGATTTCTTAAGATATCTACTTTTTGAGCCGCCTCATAAATGATTTGAACGCCTAAATCTTCGACTTGTTTTCTAAAAGCATCGACTAATTCTATTCCTGAAATATTTCCAAATCCCGGAAAATTTTCGATATGATGAGTATAAACCAACTGCCCTCCCGGTAAAGAACCTGCCAAAAGAGTTGGATTCAACCCCGCTCGAGCAGCATACAACGCGGCTGTATATCCGGCTGGTCCTGCTCCTAAAATAATAATTTTTCTATGTTCCATATATTCTCCTTAATAAAAAAGAAAATAGAAACTTTCTATTTTCTTTTCAAGAGGAGATGATGTTTAAAAATAAGAATTATAATTATTAAACAAATTTTACGCTGATGATTTCATAGGTTTTAATACCTCCCGGTGTAGAAACATCTACGAAATCCCCAACTTCTTTCCCTATTAAAGCTTTAGCAACCGGAGATTGTAAAGAAATTAAATTTTTAGATAAATCAGCTTCATACTGACCAACTATTTGGTAAGTCATTTTTTTATCTTCATCTGTATCATATAATTCAACTGTCGCCCCAAATAAGACCTTATCACCGGACAAGGAGGAAACATCTATAATATTAGAATGTCCTATTGCTCCCTCAAGCTCTTGAATACGCCCTTCTACGAAACTTTGACGTTCTCGCGCCGCGTGATATTCCGCGTTTTCAGATAAATCACCATGAGCTCTTGCTTCTTCGATAGCCGCAATAATCTCATGACGTTCCTCAAACTTTAAATGCTTTAACTCTTGTTGTAATTTTTCATATCCCGCGCGCGTCATAGGAACTTTATCTTCCATTTTCACTCTCCTTTTTTTAAAAATAAAAAAACGCAGCATTTTAAGTGCTGGTTTTTTCTTTGATTAGAAATAAGTATAATGTATAAAAAAGAAATTGCAAGTCATTTTTAAAAAAAAGATATTTTTTATGTTAAAAACATTTCAGAAAAACATTTTATAAAAAGCTTTCTTTCAATTATTATATAGAAAAAGACTCTCCTAAATATATTTTCCGAACACGCTCATCTTGAACGATCTCCTCTGGAGTTCCTTCTTTTAACATGATCCCATCGCTCAAGATATACGCTCTATCAATAATTCCCAATGTTTCACGCACATTATGATCTGTAATCAGAACACCTAATCCCCTATTTTTCAAATGAGCAACCAAATCTCTAATTTCAGCCACGGCGATTGGATCTATTCCAGCCAACGGTTCATCTAATAAAATAAAAGAAGGATTGGAAGCCAACGCACGAGCAATCTCCAACCTTCGTCGTTCTCCTCCAGATAAAGCTTTTGATGAACAACCTCTTAAATGAGCGATTGAAAATTCTCCTAACAAAGCATCCAACCGAGCGGCGCGAACTTCTGAATCCGGTTCAACGATCTCTAAAACGGCTAAAATATTTTCTTCTACTGTTAACCCTCTGAAGATAGAAGATTCCTGAGGCAAATAACCAATTCCCAATCTTGACCGTTGGTACATTGGTAAAGAAGTAATATCGATACCATCCAACATAATTCTTCCGAAATCCGGTCTAATCAATCCTGTTATACAATAGAAACAAGTTGTCTTTCCAGCGCCATTCGGACCTAACAAGCCTACGGCTTCTCCTTGCCGAACGGACAAAGAAATGTTTTTTAAGACGACTCTTTTTTTATAAGATTTCCCGATTTCACAAGCAATTAAGCCTTTATTTTCATCCATTTTTTTTATCCGAATATTTCTACAATTGTTTTACTTTATCTTTTTTCATTGTCTTTGGCAATAAAATACCTCGCACACGTCCTGGTGGAGTCAAAAGATCTTGAGAAGAATTCATTCGACTAACTCCCGTTCTCATATCCATTACAGCTTTATCCCCACTCATTTCCCCTTCTTTACGAACAATTCTGACATTTCCGGTAGCTGTAGCTGTTTGTTTTAACATATCATAAATAATCTCGTCTCCATACACTGTTTCTACAGGAGTAACAAGTTGAACATGCCCTATAGCGACCACTTTATATAATTCATATTTATTTTTCCCCAACAGATTAAAATAGCCTATTATTTTATCTGCATATACTTTATTTCCCTCTTGCGTCAAGGTTGCGTTTACTTTAGCGGTCATTGTCAACTCTGTTTGACGAACATCAATGCCATCGGTTGAAGTTATCAAATAAGATTTTCCCGTTTTATCATCTTTTATTAACAATGTTGTTTCTCCTAAGAAATCAATTTTATCCCCATTATCAAATAAGTAAAACCCTTGAGCACTTAAATTCATTTTCGGACCGTTAATATCAACGTTAGCAGAGCTGGAAGCAGTTTCTTCCTTGTGATTTAAAGTAACCTGAGACAAATTTGCAACATATCCATTATCCGTTGAAACTTTCACATTATCTTCAAAGATTAAAATTTCTTTATCCTGATAAAAATAAGCGGTAGGAGAAGAAGAAAGGATTTTTACTCCGGAATTTAAAGTCATTTGTCCGATAGGTTCATCCAACTTAACCAATTTACGTTTAGGATCCGTTTCTAACACTTTTTCGGATAAGATTGTGAAAGGTTGTCCTTTTTTATCTTCGGAAAAGAATTTAACTTTTGACATATCGATAGAAGCAGCTTGATGAACAGAAAGCATAGAATTCTTTAACAAAGAATCTAAAAAATCTCGTTGTTTAACGATTTGAGGCCATAGCAACAAAGCGCCCGTCGTTATAATGGCCAGGGACATTAACAATACTTTCATATGAGCCACGAAAAGGCGATGTCTTTTAATTTTTTTAGAGGTATTTTTCACCTTTAAACGACTCCAGCTTGTAAACATCTATGTAAGTGTAAAACACCGATAGGATGATTATCTTGGACAACGAACAAAGTTGTAATTTTTTTATCGTTCATAATCCGAACAGCTTCTGCAGCCAACAAATTTTCAGATATTGTTTTTGGATTTTTTGTCATAATATCAGCAGCCTTCTGAGATAATAAGTTCATGCTCATATGGCGTCTTAAATCTCCGTCAGTAATAATTCCAACCAACTCATTTAGATTGTTAATAATACCTACGCATCCGAGACTTTTAGCCGTCATTTCTATTAAGGCGTCTGCCATAAGCGCATCGGTTTTAACAAGAGGCATATCATTTCCTGAAACCATTAACTCTTTTACTTTTAACAACATTGCGCCCAACTTTCCACCAGGATGGCGTAATTTATATTGTTCTTGAGAAAAACCTTTGACCTCCAACAGCACCATTGCCAAAGCGTCTCCCAGAGCCAAGCTCAATGTTGTTGAAGTCGTCGGAGCCATACCAAAGGAACATGCTTCTTGGAAAGGCGGATAACATAAAACCAAATCAGAGGCTTTAGCCAATGTACTTTCCGCGCGACCCACCATACAAATCATTGGGATGCCGAAACGTCTTGAATATGCTATTATATCAGATAGTTCTCTAGATTCTCCTGAATTTGAGACAGCCAAAATCGTATCATTTATCGTCAGCATTCCTAAGTCCCCATGACTAGCCTCTGCTGGATGAACGAAGAACGCCGGAGTTCCTACAGAGGCTAATGTCGCCGCGATTTTTTTCCCTATATGCCCGCTTTTACCCATGCCTGTTACGACGACCCGCCCTTTTGTTTGATACAGCATTTGAACCGCTTGATAAAAATCGTCTCCCAAAGCATTTGCCATTTTTTTCACAGCGTCCGCCTCCATATTCAAAACACGTTGTCCTATGGAGATGATTTCTTGTTTTTCCATTTAACCCTCTATATTTTTATAGATAAATCAATATTCAAAAATATCTGGATTATCAAATCCTGATAAGTCTAAATCTGCACGTGTCGGAATGAAATCAAAACACGCTTGAGCCAATTCCATACGATTTTCTCTTTTTAACATAGCATCTAATTTCTCTTTTAATTGGTGTAAATACAACACATCTGCGGCTGCATACGTTTTTTGTTCCTCAGTTAAATCGATAGCTCCCCAATCAGACACTTGTTGTTCTTTTGACAAAGTTACATTTAAAAATTCCTGACACAGAGTCTTCAAGCCATGAGACGGAGAACTGGGACGAACAAGCTTATGAGCAATTTTCGTACAATAGACAGGTTTACAAACCACCCCAAGATAATACTTGATTGCCGCTACGTCGAAGCGAGCAAAATGGAAAATTTTTAACAGCTTAGGATCCGAAAGTACTTTTTTTAGGTTTTTAGGTTCAACTTCTTTTTGAATTTGAATAAGATAACAATTCCCTTTCCCATCTCCTATTTGAACCACACATAACCTATCCCGATACAAATTCAGCCCCATTGTTTCGGTATCCACGGCAATTTCTCCGTGGAAAGAAATTTGCTCTGGCAAATCACCTTTGAAAAAGAATATTTGTGACATAAACTTCCTTTCAACATATGGTGCCCAGAAGAGGACTCGAACCTCCATGTTTTTCAACACTCGCACCTGAAACGAGCGCGTCTACCAATTCCGCCATCTGGGCTTTTCAAGATTATTTGGTTAAGGAATATCGTAATTTTAAACAAAAGTCAATCTTTTTTAAAAAGAGATTTCGCCATAAAAAATACTTGACTTAAAAAGGAACTTTCCTATAATAAAAAGTCATTTTTCTAAAAATTTAAGGAGTAAAAAAATGTCTGCAACCTCTATGGATCAATTGGTTAGTTTATGCAAACGCCGCGGCTTTATTTTCCAAAGCGCCGATATCTATGGTGGGTTACAAGGTGTCTATGATTATGGTCCGTTAGGTGTTGAATTAAAGAATAACCTAAAAGCGGCATGGTGGCGTTCCATGGTTTTTGAACGTGATGACATAGAAGGATTAGATGCTTCTATTTTAACGCACAGGAAAGTCCTTCAATATAGCGGACATGAAGCAACTTTTACAGATCCCTTATGTGATTGCAGAAAATGCAAAGCACGCATGCGCGCAGATCACATTAAGGATGGGAAATGCCCGAATTGCGGTTCAACCGATTTAACGGATCCTCGTCCTTTTAATTTAATGTTCAAAACAACCGTCGGTCCAATTGAAGATGGCAGTAACTTTGCTTATTTAAGGCCAGAAACCGCTCAAGCGATTTTTGTTCAGTTTAAAAACATTATTGACTCTACATCCCGAAAAATACCTTTTGGAATCGCTCAAATCGGGAAATCTTTCCGAAATGAAATCACTCCCAGGAATTTTGTTTTCCGTCTTCGGGAATTTGAACAAATGGAATTAGAGTTTTTTGTAAAGCCGGGAACAGATGAACAATGGCACGAAAAATGGAAAGAAATCCGTGTTAAATGGTGGGAAAAACAAGGATTAAAACCAGAAAATATTCATATTCATAAAATTCCTAAAGAAGATTTAGCCCATTACTCCAAAGCTACCTATGATATTGAATTTCAATTTCCTCATGGAATTGAAGAACTGGAGGGAATTGCAAACCGAACAGACTATGACTTAGGAAATCACTCTCGTTCCCAAAATGAACTCAATATAACAGCTCGTGTTCATGAAAACAAAGATAGCGAAGCTAAACTTGCTGTATATGATGAACAAGAAAAAAAATGGATTGTTCCTTTTGTCATTGAACCATCCGCCGGCGTTGATCGAGGCGTTTTAGCCGTTTTAACAGAAGCCTATACAGAAGAAACTCTTCCAAGTGGAGACAGGCGAATTGTTTTGAAGTTAAAAAAACATCTCGCTCCTGTTAAAGTGGCTGTTATCCCATTAAAAAGAAATAATGTTAAAATTATGGAAAAAGCTCATGAAATCAAGGAAATACTTTTAAAAACAGGGATTGGACGCATTATGTTGGAAGATTCTGGAAACATTGGAAAGGCTTATCGCCGCCATGATGAAATAGGGACTCCTATTTGTATTACTGTAGATTTTGAAACCATTGAAAAAGAACCTTCGACGGTTACAATACGAGATAGAGACACAATGGCGCAAGAAAGAATAGCTATAAAAGACTTGCCCCTCTATTTAAAAAATCTATTCATTTCCTAGTATGTCATGTAAAATAACATACTTAATATTAAGTTATCATAAAAAAGGTCGCTTTTTGAAAGCGACCCATAAGTTAAGGGGACAATAAATGAAGTATAATAAAAATGTTTATTGCCCTTAATTACTTGTAAAGATGTTGCGACACGCTCCCAACTACCGGTAGTCATTGAACTTCGGAGTTTTCCTTCAAAGAGTTATGCGTCTCTTTCTTCAAACATTTCCTTTCCTACCCCGCACAAGGGACAAGTCCATGTATCAGGTAACTTCTCGAAAGGAATATCTCCATCATATACATATCCACATACAGTGCAAACCCAAACTTTTTTCTTTTCACTCATTATTTGACCTCCTTTTTTTTGATGTTGTGAAAAAGCTTCCATCACTTTTGTTTTAAAGCCATTCTGATAATCATTATATGTTAGACAGCATGTTTCTCCTTGCTGCCAAGCATCAGTAACAACAGCCATAAAGATAATATGAGACTCAAACTCATATTTTGCTACGACATGACACGTTAAAAAACTAATAGCGTCCTGATAAAAAGGCAAGTCGTTTTTGATAAGAAGAGACTCTTCTGACCATTTATCGGTCACACGACTGGACTGATATCCAAAATTTCCTATAATAAATGGATCCACATGAGCCCCCAATACGGATAAAGAAAATTCATTTGTCTGTTGAATACACTTCTGTGTATATCCTGTTTTCATACAAGAAACGGCCACTGCCAAAGGTTTTAAAGAGGCTTGCATCACGGCATCGACAATACACCCAACATAGCGACCGTTATCTTTAGCCCCTAAGATATAAAGACCATGTGTAAGCTTTAATAAGGCTGATGCGTCCATTGTTTCTCCTTACTTATAATATAGAACACTTTATTTTGTTTGAAAAGAGATATAAAAAAAATTCATATGATTTTATTAATTTTATTTCATTTTCATATCTAATTTATTGTCTTTAACGCCGATTTGGACAACACTGTTGTCATGAATATATCCGGCTAGAAGATTTATTGCCAAAGGGTTTTCTAATTCTTGTTGAATTAACCTTTTTAAAGGCCTTGCTCCAAACTCGACATTATAACCATTTTCCGCCAACCAATCTTTTGCTTTATCGTCCAATTTTAAAGAAATATGACGATCTTCCAAACGCTGTTGCAATCGATTAATTTGAATATCCACAATCTGCCGAATATGATCTTTTTTCAAAGGATGGAACATAATAATTTCATCCAACCTATTTAAAAATTCAGGTTTAAAAAATTCTTTCAACTTTTCCATCACTTTTTTTTCATTTGTATTTACAATTAAATTAGAAGTTAAAATAATAAAAGTATTTTTAAAATCAACGACTCTTCCCTTACTGTCTGTTAATCGACCATCATCTAAAATTTGCAACAATAAATTAAAGATATCCGGATGAGCTTTTTCAACTTCGTCAAACAAAATAACCTGATAAGGACGTCGACGAACAGCTTCCGTTAAAATTCCCCCCTCATCATAACCGACATATCCCGGAGGCGCACCGATTAAACGTGCTATGGCGTGTTTTTCCATATATTCGGACATATCAATTCTAATATAAGCCGTTTCTTCATCGAATAAGAACGCGGCCAATGCCTTGGCTAGTTCCGTTTTCCCAACTCCTGTCGGGCCTAGAAACAAGAAGGAACCTATAGGACGATTAGGATCTTTTAATCCTGCTCTGGACCGACGAACAGCATTTGCGACTGCAATAATCGCTTCATCTTGTCCGACGACACGCCGCGCAATTTCTTTTTCAATATTCAACAATTTTTCTTTTTCCGAACTCATCAATTTATCGACAGGAATTCCCGTCCATTTGGAAACGACGGCAGCAATTAAATCTGGAGTAACAATTTCCAAAGCATTTTGTTCTTGATTAATCTTATTAAACTCCTCTAATTTCGCCTGCATTTCGGGAATATCTTTATATTGTAATCTTCCTGCTAACTCATATTGGCCTTCACGGAAAGCACGATCAATGTCTATTTTAGCTTTATCAATTTTTTCGCGGAGAATATTTGCTTCTTGTATGCTATTTTTGCTTGCTTGCCAATTTGCTGTTTTATCAGCTGACTCTTTTTCCATTTCTTTGATGCTTTTTTCGATAACCCCCAATCGTTCTTGAGATATTTTATCTTTTTCTTTACGTAAAGCCTCTCTCTCAATTTTCAACTGAAGCAACTTACGATCTAATTCATCTAAATCTTCTGGTTTGGAATCCAGAGCCATTTTTAATTTACTCGCAGCTTCATCTATTAAATCGATTGCCTTATCAGGCAAGAATCTATCTGCGATATAGCGGTTAGACATAACAGCCGCCGATACCAATGCGGCGTCAGAGATTCTAACTCCATGATGGATTTCGTATTTTTCTTTAATTCCTCGTAAGATAGAAATTGTATCTTCTATTGTCGGCTCATTGATATAAACAGGCTGGAAACGACGTGCGAAAGCAGCGTCTTTTTCTATATACTTTTGATATTCTTTTAAAGTTGTCGCTCCAATACAATGTAATTCGCCTCTTGCTAAAGCCGGCTTTAATAAATTAGAAGCATCCATAGATCCTTCACTTGCACCTGCTCCAACAACAATATGCATTTCATCTATAAATAAAATAACCTGCCCGTTAGAAGAAGACACTTCGTTTAAAACAGCTTTTAAGCGCTCTTCGAACTCTCCGCGATACTTAGCCCCAGCTATCAGAGCTCCCATATCAAGAGCCATCAGTCTTTTATGAGCCAAACTATCCGGGACATCGCCATTTACAATTCGTAATGCCAACCCTTCCACGATAGCTGTTTTACCGACCCCAGGTTCTCCTATTAAAATAGGATTATTTTTTGTTCTTCTGGATAAAACCTGTATTGTATGGCGAATCTCCTCATCACGACCGATAACCGGATCTAATTTTCCTTGTTTTGCACGTTCCGTATAATCAATAGCATACCGTTTTAGAGCATCAAAAGTATCTTCAGCTGTGGGGGAATCCGCTGTACGACCTTGTCTCATATCATTAATAGAGGTATTTAATTTTTTTAAATCAACTCCATAATTCTTCTGAGCCAACGCCGCCTGCAGCAGTCTTTCCACAGTGACAAAAGAATCTTTTGCTTTTTGCGCTATTTGTTCAGCTTGATCTATTGTTCTCAAAAACTCTTGAGACGCTGACACTTGTACGGAATCTCCGGATACTTTCGGTAATTTTTCTAAATCATCATCAATTTCTTTATTGACCTGTATTAAATCTGCACCGGCTTGTGTTATCAGAGAAATTACAGTTCCTTGTTTATCATCCAACATTGCACGAAGTAAATGCACTGACATAACATATGGGTTAGAATTCCTCACCGCTAAATTTTGAGCCGATTGAAGAACCTCTTTAGATCGATCAGTTAACTTTTCTATATTCATAATTACACCTCTTTATTTAAAGACATAAGTTCTTATGAATTTTTTTTCAAGAGTAAATCTTGTGTTTTTTTCCAAAAATTATATAATAAAAATAAAAAAGGAATAAAATGACAAAAATAGTTTGGAAATCCGGAACTCTTTTGGCCCCTCTTCCCCCTGCCATGATTTCTTGTGGAACGATGGAAAAACCAAATATCATGACCGCTGCATGGACCGGTATTGTCAATTCAGATCCTCCGATGACTTATGTTTCCATCAGACCCTCCCGTTATTCTCACGGAATTATTACAAAGACGAAGGAATTTGTTATTAACATGACAACATTGAACTTAGTCAAGGCGGCTGATTACTGCGGTGTAAAATCAGGAAGAGAAATAAATAAATTTAAGGAAATGTGTTTAACTCCCAAACCTTGTTCAATTATAAAAGCGCCTCAAATTGAGGAAAGTCCTGTTTCTTTGGAATGTCAAGTTGTCCAAATTTTTCCTTTTGATACCCATGATATGTTTCTGGCAAAAATTATTGCCGTTCATGTAGATGATCACTTCGTCGATGATTCAGGAAAATTATGGATGGAAAAAATGGGCCTTATCGCCTATGCGCATGGATTTTACTTTACTTTAGGAAGAAAGATCGGGAAATTCGGTTTTTCCGTTGAAAAAAAATCTAATAAGAAAAAACACTCTATTTTTAATAAGGAGAGGAAATGAAAACAACATTATATTTAACAACAGCTTTTTTTTTAACAATGAACTTATCTGCTCACGCTGTTGACATATCCAGCCCCTTTTATCTCCCTAGGTCGGGACGAGTTATCTCTACAACAAAAGCAGAGTATTACCATAAACAAGTTAAAAGCGATACACAAAATTATCATGTTCGAGATCGTTTATTATCTCAAGGGATTGAATATGGATTGACTTCTCGTATTTCTATAACGGCGCAACTTCAAAACGCATGGGATAGGACAAAAGGGATTGTCTCTGATACGGGATATGCTGTAGGAAACGAAGATACCAATGTAAATTGGTTCGTCGGAACAAAATACAATATAATAAATACAGGTTTTTCTTTTACTCAACTTGGGTTAGGATACGGTCAGAAAGAAACTCATCACATGAAAGGGGCTTATAAACACATTGACTTAGAAATTAAAATCGGCAGAAATTTAGGTCTTGTTATGCCCTATGCCGGAATTAAGACAGAAATTCCAATAGCCCAAAGCAAAAATGCCGATAACAACATGAAATATGAAGGTTTTATAGGGCTTCATCATTATCTTTATAACTTTTTCAGTCTCGATGCCGCTTTAAATTTAAATTATGATAAAATGTATAAAGCTCGGGAATGGCGGATAGATTTGGCGGCGGACTATTTTCTATCACCTTATTCAACAATCGGTATTTATGGAAATTATGTCATAGATGATACAGGAGAGAATAATTCTCGCGCTTATGAACATAAAATAGGGATTCAATTTAAAAAAGTTTTTTAATAAAACTCTTTTTTAGATTGTTTGTTTGAAGTTTTCTATATCTGAACTTATGTTTATTTTTAAAAAGAAACGCCCCTTTTTAGAGTTTTTTCGCTTGAATAGTTTGTAAAGAAGCAGACAAGATTAGGATTCAATCCTTATAATAAAAAGAGAGGAAATGTTTCCTCTCTTTTTTTTAAAGGTGGAACAAGCTATTTTTTTTTAAAACTCATAGCGCAACTTCATCATTATAGTATGAGCATAAAATTTATAGACTTCATTATTTCGCTCCCCATGGCGATTTGTTCTCGTATAACGATATTCCAAACTGGCGACTAACGGAATAACAAAGACTTCAGCATCCACTCCCAACATAGCTTGATACCCAAGAACATATTTTCCTTCATATCTTCCGGGACCAAACCCTACTCCGGCATAAGGAGTAAATAAAGGAACAGGGAAAGGAATATCTAAATATCCATTGAGCATAAGACCGTCATAAGTTGTTTTTCCGATACTTCCGACTTGAGCACGATTATGCAGATATTCTCCTTCGACCCGAAGGATGTCAATAAAAGGCAGATCATAACCGACGGCTAAAGAATACATATTGGAATTTTTAATATCTGATTTTTGTCCATGGCTCCAAGCAGATCCCGAATTAAAAGTCTTCCCAACTCCGGCGGAGACATAAAACTCAGCCGAAGCTTCTGTATTAAAGAAAAAACATCCAACTAAAAATAACGCTATAAATTTTACTTTCATATTTCGCCCCTTTTGAAAAACTACTCTTCGTTTAGTTATATACAATCTTATAAAAAATACAAGAGTTTCTTTTTATATTTCTAAGATTCTTTAAACTTGACAAGCTTGTATTTTTTATGTATGCTATAATAACCTTAGAAAGAGGAAGAGAAATTAGATGAAAAACTCTATTTGGGTCAAGCGCCGAAATGACGCTACATTGTTTATAACAACATCAAGCACTTTTCTACCAACTTCAACACTCAAAGAAATAGAAACCCACCTACAAAGCCCAGTAAATAAACATGTTGTTTTTTATTTCAACGAAAAAGGAGACAAAGAAAGCGCTTCTCTTAAGAATCTCTGCCGATTACTTATCAAATATCCGACCATACATTTTAAGATTTTTAAACGAAAAAACATTTTATTTTTACAACGCCCCTTCGGAAAAAATAAAAGACTAATTCGAATGCCTCAAGGGAAAATTATAAGTTCTCCGCAAAGTTTCCTTTATGAAGGGTCTTTATTCAAGCCGAACTCTCGGTTGTACGACATTTTTATGACCGCGTTAAAGGTTGATCAACCCAGAACAGTTCAAATTTCTTTTCCTGTAAAAAAA
The DNA here is from genome assembly GCA_944392585.1 of uncultured Alphaproteobacteria bacterium. Taxonomy (GTDB): domain Bacteria; phylum Pseudomonadota; class Alphaproteobacteria; order CAAHEQ01; family UBA3637; genus CALXXA01. The sequence continues at coordinate 17,579 of CALXXA010000018.1, forward strand.
TCTAATGAAAATAATACTGCATTTTCACATCATATAGAAGGAATTCGCTTTCTTATATTGAAAGAGATACAAGAAAAGAATCACATTCAAACTATTCAATTTTATGCGTATAGGAATCAGAAAAAAGAACTGACAGATTCATATATTCGTCATTCTAATTTAGAAATACGGAAAATATCACCTATCCCTGTTCAAAAGATTTCTCAATCTCAGCCCCCTAGCCCTGTTTTATCGCCTGTTCCTATCAGTAAATACCAACGTAGACTTTTTGCTCGAGAACAAAAACTAAAGCAAGCCGTTAATGACAATTGAGTCTTTTATCAACACGTAAAAAGAATCTTTGTTCTCAATTCCATGAATATTATATTAGAGTACGAAATTTAATTAAGATTTTTTTACTTACTTTTGAATCAATCCGGCTAAAATTTTTAAGATATGTTTAACCCCATTTATTTGATCGTCTATATTATTCCAAGATCGGATAATAACCAACTTATCCGGCTTTAATTTAGCAAGTCCCATTTGTTGATTAATAAAACCCACCAATCCTGCAGGATTTGGAAAGAAATTATTATGGAAATAAAGAGTTATCCCTTTAGGTCCGGCCTCTAATTTTTCCACACATGCAGCTCTACAAAAAGCTTTAATTTGAACGATTTCAAATAAATTCTGTACTTCTTGAGGAACGTCTCCGAAACGATCATTTAATTCAAGTCGAAGCTCATCGAGCTCAGCTTCATTTTCAATGTTAGCAAATTTATGATACAATTCCATTCTCAGCCCTAAATCAGGGACATACCGCTCAGGGATAAGAACAGATAAGCCTAACGAAATTTGAGGAGACCAATTTTCTTGGCGCTGAGAAATTTTATCGGCCTTCAAACATGCTACAGCTTCTTCCAACATTTTTTGGTATAATTCAACACCAACCTCTTTAATATGTCCGGATTGTTCTTGCCCTAGTAAATTTCCCGCGCCACGAATATCTAAATCATGACTTGCCAAAGTAAAGCCGGAACCCAAAGTATCAAGGCTCTGCATAACGGATAGCCGACGCATAGCCGTTGTTGTTAATTTTTTATGCTCTATGGTTGTTAAATAAGCATATGCTTTAATTTTAGACCTTCCAACTCGCCCTCGCAATTGATAAAGAGCCGCTAAACCGAACATATCGGCTTTATGGATAATAATCGTATTAACAGAAGGCATATCAAGACCGGATTCAATAATAGATGTCGCCAAGAGAAGATCATATTTTTTTTCAGAAAAATCATTCATAATTTTTTCCAAAGAGCCTGGAGACATTTGTCCATGTGCGGAAACGATTTTAATTTTCGGAACAATTTTCTGTAATCGTTCTAATAAAGGAGCCATATCGCTGATATGAGGACAAACACAAAAAATCTGCCCTCCCCGAAGAAACTCCCGCATAATAGCGTCTTTAATTATAACTGGATCAAATGGCATAATAAAAGTACTGACAGCCATTCTATCCACGGGAGGTGTCGCAATAATACTTAAATCGCGTACTCCCGTCAAAGACATTTGCAGAGTTCTCGGGATCGGCGTAGCCGTTAAAGTTAAAACATGGATGTCCGACTTTAATTCTTTTAAACGTTCTTTATGTGTCACTCCAAAATGTTGTTCTTCATCAACGATCAATAATCCTAAATTTTTAAAGGAAATTGATTGAGTAAGAAGAGCATGCGTTCCGATAACAATATCGACAGTTCCATTGATGAGATCTTTTTTGGTCGCACAAGCTTCCTTAGGAGGGACCAGTCTAGATAATTGTCTGATTTTTATAGGGAATCCTTCAAATCTTTTTATAAAGGTTTCATAATGTTGCCGAGCCAATAAAGTCGTCGGAACGACCAAAGCAACTTGTTGCCCATTCATAGCTGCGATAAAAGCGGCTCTTAAAGCTACTTCGGTTTTCCCGAATCCAACATCTCCGCAAATCAATCTATCCATAGGATATCCCTTTTCGAGATCGGAGACTACTTGATTAATGGTTTTTAATTGATCCTGAGTTTCCACATAAGGGAATCTGGCGCAAAATTCATTATAAATTCCATCGGGAGGATAAATTTTCTCTGTTTTCTTAGATATACGCGTTGCCGCAATTTCTATAAGTTTTCCGGCCATATCTAACAATTTCTTTTTTACTTTGCTTTTACGAGCTTCCCACGCACCGGCTCCCAGCTTATCCAAAGAGACAAGAGAATTCTCTGACCCATATTTTGATAACATATCTAAATTTTCTACCGGAACAAATAACTTATCATCGTCTGCATAAAGTATTTTTAAACAATCATGCGCTTTCCCATCAATTATGAGAGTCACAAGTTTCTCATATCGTCCGATACCATGAGAAATATGAACAACTAAATCTCCTTCTCCCAAGGAAGAAATATCTTCTATAAAATTTTCTTTATTTCTTTTATATTTAGTAGGTCTCCCGATTTTTTCTCCGAACAAGTCCGTTTCTGTAAATAAAGTCACGTTTTTACTTTTAAATCCTTTTTCTAAAGGAAGCAAAAGCACGGCGGGAGCTTGTTTTATTGCGCCAAACCACGAATGAGCCGTTGAGACAGAAACATTTTTCTCTTTTAAGATATTTGTTATTCTTTCCAAACTTACGGAAGAATAAGCGGCGATAACGACCCGTTCTTTTGAATTCTTAATATAATCCGCAAGTTTTTCAAAAACTTCTCGACGTTCCCGAGAAGCGGCAAAATTCTCGACAACTCTTCCACCCATATCTTTAGAATCAGGTTCAACGAAAGGAGAAAATTGAATTATTTCGCGCTGTTTGATTACATCCATTAATTGATTTTCGAATAAAAAAAACAAGTCCGGAGGAATAGGTCTATAAATCATTCCTAAATCTGTTTTATTTTCCAAAGCAGAAATTCTGGCATTATAATACTCTTTAATTTGCTCCCATCTGTTTTCCAATGATTTTTCAATGTTAAAATCCAAAGAAACAGGCGCTTCTGGCAAATATGACAAAATACAACTCATCTCTTCAAAGAACAACGGAAGCCAATGCTCTAACCCAGGAATTTTCCGCCCCTGAGAAACACTTTCATATAACAAATCATCCGAGGCTCCGAATAATTCACGATAATTCGTTCTAAAACGAGTTATGTTCTCGGGAGTTAAGACAAACTCTGCCATAGGTTTTAGAGAAAAAGAACGAATATCACTAACGGTTCTTTGAGTAATAGGATCAAACTTTCGAATGCTTTCTAATGTATCTCCGAATAAATCCAGTCGTATAGGATTATCAAAACCAGCAGGAAATAAATCGACAATTCCTCCTCGTAAAGCATATTCTCCCGGTTCCATTACCTGCTCGACACGAGAGTATCCGTTTCCATCTAAAAATGTCTGAATTTTATTCCAATCAAAGTATTCCCCTATATTAACATGAAACAAATGCCCTTCAAAAAAACTTTTCGGAGGAACTTTCTGCAAAACAGCATTTCCAGACACCAAAATCAAAGTTGGTCCGGAAAAAACATGCGTATTGGCAATTTTCGATAGAGTTTCCAATCGTGTACTTTCAATGTCTAAATGAGGAGATATCCTATCATAAGGAACAGTATCCCACGCTGGGAAATCCCAAACTGCGATATCCGGAACCATTAACGCCATTGATTCTTTAATCTGCCGTAAATGAGTTTCATCTGACGTTATATGAAAAAGAACTCGATATTGTTTAGCCAGATCTGCCAGAACTAAAACATCATAACCTTCTGGAACTCCGGAAAAAGTCTTTTTTGCAATAATCATTTTTTAAGTATACACTTTTAAATAAATGAAAGAAAGTATTATTTTTAAGAGAAAATCAGGCATGAGCTTTTTATATTTTTAACCATTAACAGAAAATTATATCAATCGTATAAAAAAATTAAAGAAAATTTAAAGATTTTTATTGACAACAAGTAGTTCTTGTTGTATAAGTGCAATTCTAAATTTATGTTTTTGGATTGATAGAGGATTAAGATGTTTGCAGTTATAAAAACCGGCGGGAAACAATATAAGGTAAAAAAAGACAGCGTTATTGTCATTGAACGCGTTATTGGGCAGGCTGGAGAAAAAGTAAGTTTTAATGAAGTTTTAATGGTTGACGGAAATGTCGGAGCTCCTTTTGTCAAAGGGGCGAGTGTCGAAGGCGAAATAGTCAAGCAAACTCGTGGAGAAAAAGTCATCGTTTTCAAAAAACGGCGGCGGCAAGGCTATCGTCGTAAAAATGGACACATGCAAGAATTATCTGTTGTAAAAATCACAGAAATACAAGCTTAATAAGTTAAGGAGAAAATTATGGCTCATAAGAAAGCAGGCGGAAGCTCAAGGAATGGTCGCGATTCAGAAGGTCGTCGTTTAGGTCTTAAAAAAGCCGGCGGGCAATTCGTCCTTGCCGGAAATATCCTTGTTCGTCAAAGAGGGACAAAATACTATCCAGGAGAAAATGTGGGCTTAGGCGTTGATCATACCTTGTTTGCAACATCAGATGGAGTTGTTGAATTTACGCACTCTAGAAAAGATCGCGTTTACGTTAATGTCGTAAAAAAAGACGAATAAAGTAAATAAACTTATAAAAAAAAGAGAAGCATCACAGATTCTTCTCTTTTTTTATTTTAAAAATTCCTTGCTTTCCAGGGCTGTTTCAGTTACCTTAACAAAAGAAAGTACAAGGATAATAACATGAAATTTCTAGATCAAGCAAAAATTTATGTAAAAGCCGGAGATGGCGGTCATGGAGCTTGCTCCTTTCGGCGAGAGAAATTTATTGAGTTCGGAGGTCCTGACGGAGGAACAGGAGGGAAAGGTGGAGATGTAATCATTAAAG
>CALXXA010000019.1 GCA_944392585.1 uncultured Alphaproteobacteria bacterium
CATTGATAATTTGTTTAGGGATAGCTGTGATGGGAACGTAGACGCGTTTTTCTTCTGCATATTCAGCTAACAATTGTCCGTCATTGGCATAAAGACGGCTTGTAATTAAAGGCTCATAAACTTCTAATTGATGATAATCAGGTAAATCTCTTGAGAAATGGACAGCAACAAACAAGCCTATTCCAAGCATGACAAAACAGCCTAAGAAAAATAAGCTGACCATCATAGATAAAAAATGCATTAAATAACCTTTTTTCATGAAGATAAGGATATCTGATTTCTTGAATTTTGACAACTTTTATTTACTAAAAAATTATGAGATGACTATAAGTGTAAATACTTTAGGGCTTTTTTAAAAAGTAATTTTTGTAAAAACATTTTTTTTCATTTGAAAAATAAATGATAACTCGTTATATCTTAATCATATTGATAATAATGGCAATCTAAAGATAAGAGAGGTTTTATGAAAATTACGTTTGATTCAAGTAAAAAGAAACTCAAAGGTGTTGTTTTTGTTCCTGTTTTTGAAAAGGAAGGGATTCCGAGCCTGCTTAAAAAAGAAGACAGTTTAGGCTTCATTGAAAAAGCTGTTAAAGCAGATGACTTTAAAGGGAAAGAAAATCAGATTTGTGTTGTTTTTTTGCCGGAGGCACGGATTATTTTAATCGGGGCGGGCGAAAAGACAAATATAACAGCTCAAGGGTTTGAAAAATTAGGAGGGAAAATAGCGTCAATTGCTAAGACATTAAAAAAGAAAGAGATTTCTGTATATACCGAGGGGCTTAAAGAAAATGACTTGTCAAATGAAAAAATAGCTGCGGAAATAGCTTTCGGGTTTGGTTTGGGAGCGTATTCTTTTGATATCTATAAACATGAAAAAGAAGAAAATATACGAATAGAAGAAGTTATAATTTTAACCTCTAATCCTATAAAAGCTCAAACTCTTTTTGACCCGTTAGCCGCTGTTTTGGATGGTGTGTATGAGACAAGAGATTTGGTGAGCGAACCATCTAATATGATGACTCCTTCTGAGTTTGTAGATGTTGCTGAATCTATTAAAATTAAAGGGTTCGATACGGATGTATTAGATGCGAAGCAGATGAAAAAATTGGGATTAAATTTAATTTTAAGTGTAGGTCAAGGCTCTGTTCATGAACCATATTTATTGATTATTAGATATATGAAAGGGAAAAAAGGAGGAGCTCCTTTATTATTGGTAGGAAAGGGCGTTTGTTTTGACAGTGGTGGGATTAGCTTAAAACCTGGACGGGATATGGGAGATATGAAATATGACATGGCAGGAGCCGCCGCTGTATTGGGGACAATGATAAGTATTGCTAAAATGGGGCTTAAGACGAATGTGGTCGCTGTTATTCCTTTGGTGGAGAATATGCCGTCCGGAACTGCGTTAAAACCGGGAGATGTTGTTCGGTCCATGTCCGGAAAAACGGTAGAAATTTTAAATACGGACGCCGAAGGACGATTGATTCTAGGGGATGCTGTATGGTATGGACAGGAAAAATTTAAGCCGGATACTATTATAGATATAGCTACGTTAACAGGTGTCATGAATTACTCTTTAGGTTCTGAATACGCGGGTTTGTTTACGACAGATGAGGAATTAAGCGAACAGTTAATGTCTGCCGCAGATGAGACGGTGATGGATCACTTATGGAGAATGCCGTTACATAAAAATTATGATAAATTGATAAATTCGGATATTGCTGATATGGCAAATCTTTCGAGCTCTCCGGAGGCCGGTTCTTCTACGGCAGCGCATTTTATAGGCAGATTTATTCAACCGGATATAAAATGGGCTCATTTGGATATAGCTTCAAAGGCGTGGACAAAAAAAGATTTACCATGCGCTCCCAAAGGCGCAACAGGCTTCGGTGTTCAATTACTGACAAAGTTTATTTTGAAAAATAGAGTATCTTAAATGAGAGCTGTTATTCAACGTGTTTTATCTTCATATGTGGAAGTTGAAGATAAAACAGTAGGGCAAATAGGCTTAGGGGTGAATATCCTTTTAGGCGTTCATCAATCCGATACAGATTTCGAAGCAAAATGGTTAGCGGAAAAAATAGCTCGGTTAAGAATTTTTGATGATGAGAAAGGAAGAATAAACAAAACCTTGCAAGAGGTGAAGGCAAGTGCTTTGGTCATTTCTCAATTTACATTATATGGAGACTGCGGAAAAGGATGTCGTCCTTCTTTTACTCAAGCAGCTGAAGCAAAGAAAGCAAAGAGCCTTTATCAAGAATTTATATCTCATTTAAAAAGTTTGGGTGTTTTAGTTGAAACGGGTATTTTTCAAGCTCAAATGAAAGTTCATATATTAAATGACGGACCGGTGACTTTGATTATAGATACACCTCAAAAAGAAGAGAACACTAAACTGAAAGAAGTTGTTGAAAATCCACTGGGATTACGTACGAAAGAATGGTTGCGTTTCCAAAAGGAAGCTGAACAGCTCAAACGTAATTTGATATTAAGAAAAGAACAAGGAAAGAAAAATGGATAAAATACGGGTTATAGGTGGAAATGCTTTAAAGGGGAACATTATTGTTAAAGGGGCTAAAAATGCGGTTTTACCTTTAATGGCATGCGCATTACTGACAGAAGAAGAGATGATTTTTGAGAATGTCCCATATTTAGCGGATATTAAAACGATGACACAGGTATTAGAGCACTTGGGAGCAAAGGTAACTCATGAGAATGAGACTTTGAAAATCCGAGCAAATGAGATTTCACGATTAGATGCTCCTTATGAGTTGGTTTCGAAAATGAGGGCAAGTTTTTGGGTCTTGGGTCCACTGTTGGGGCGGTTTCATCAAGCTAAAATATCTTTGCCCGGAGGGTGTGCTATCGGGACGAGACCTGTCGATCGGCATTTATATGCGATGGAACGGTTGGGTGCTCAAATAGATATTCAAAACGGCTATGTTCAGGCGTGTTCTTCGGGGAGATTAAAAGGAAATAAAATAATTTTCCAACCGACTATGGGAGGAACAATGAACGCTTTGATGGCGGCGGTTTTAGCAAAAGGAACAACAGAAATTATTAATGCGGCGGCCGAACCAGAGGTCACGGATTTAGCAAGATGTTTAGTTCAGATGGGAGCTAAAATTTCCGGGATTGGGACAAGAAGGTTAGTTGTTGAAGGAGTGGAAACATTAAAAGGAGTGAGGTATAAAGTTATTCCAGATCGTATTGAAGCGACGACTTATGCCGTTGCCGCAGGAATTACCCATGGAGAGCTTTATATTGAAAATGCTCATTTGTATTTAATGGAAGATGTCGCTTTTGTTTTGACGCGTATGGGCTTAGATGTTATAGAAAAAAATAATGGGTTATTTGTGAGCGGGAAGAATTGTGAGTTAATAGCGACGGATATTGTGACGGAAGAATTTCCTGGTTTCCCTACGGATTGTCAGGCGCAAGTAATGGCTTTGATGTGTTTGGCTAAAGGAACTTCCACAGTAACAGAAAATATTTTTGAGAATCGTTTTATGCATGTACAGGAATTGGTTCGAATGGGAGCGAATATTCATCTGCAAGGAACCCGCACGGCGGTTATCAGAGGAGTAGATTTTTTATCCGGAGCTCCTGTGATGGCTTCTGATCTACGAGCTTCCGCCGCGCTTGTTCTTGCAGGACTGGCAGCGAAAGGGGAAACAATTATTAATCGTATTTATCATTTGGATAGAGGATATGATCGGTTAGAAGAAAAATTACGATCTGTTGGTGCAAACATTGTTCGGTTTCGTCCAATAGGGGATGAGGAAATTTAAAGATAAATCAATTCATTCAAAAAACAGTGGTATTTATTTTAAAGAAGTGGTCTTACATGATTTTTTTGTTACATGTAATAGAGGAAACCTTATAAAAATCAGAGAGTAGCTTTTTTTTCGGCTAAGATTTGCTTGGCGACATCCATGGAGCAAGAACCTCTGCTTTCTGTATAGCAAGATACTCCTTCGGCATTAAAAAAGACAAACAATGCACAATCCGGAGCCTTGAAAACCCAGGTTTGATGAGGATCTTCCGTTCGAATAAAAGTTGGCTCCCCTAATAAAGCCGTGATTTGTTCCGGCGTTTTCCCTTCAAGAATATCGAAAGATGAAGAGCTAGCCACATTTAAAATAGTGTCAACTTGCTTGTCGCCGCAAGTTGCGCAAGATACTAAAATCAGACATGTTAATAAGATTAAATATTTTTTCATAAGAAGAGAATATGATTTTTTATATTCTTTGTCAACAGACCTTGTATTTAAGGATGTGAAGATTAAAAAAAATCACGCATTGTTTAGATAAGCTTCTAAAAATGCGGAAGAATCATTTCCTATTTGGGCCTTTAATTGTTCGGCTAATAGGACATGTTTGTTCCCGGAAGAATAAATTTTCAATAAAGGTCCTAGTCCTCCTAAATCGACATCCAGGATAACAGATTCATGCGCGATGGGGCGGCTGATTAAGACAGCGTATTTTCTATCAACGAATTCTCTGCCTAATATGAAGTTCATTTCACGAGGGCTTAAATTCCAGTTAGCGTAATCGGTTTCATTAGCTTGAGGATTTCTAAAGAAAATAACGGTTTGGCATTGTCCACGTATCACATCTCCTAATCCGTGGTCGTCTAGGAACCGGGGTTGTTGGAAAGCGCATAAAAAGGCTTGTCGTTTTTTCCGTCCTTCTCGTAATCCGGTAATGAAACTTTCTTTAAACATAGGGTGTTCTAACATAGGAGCCGTTTCATCGATCATAATCATGGAAGGAGTTCCTTTGGCGCTGGCAACCATATGAATTCTGTGCATAAGATAGCTGATAACGGCGGGAGCCAGTGTCGAATCTTGGAAGATTGTCGTGAAATCAAAAGCCATATATTGATTGGCTGTCATATCTAGAGTATCTTCTAAGGAGTTAAAGATTCTTCCATATTGATCATCATTAATCCAGCGAAACAATTCAGATCTCATTTTTCCCGGATGAAGATCACTTTGTTCGTTTTGAGACGGAGGGGAAAAACAACTTTTATATAAGTTTTTTAGTAAACGTTCTTCCGGTCGTAAGTATTCAAAAGCCGTTGTAATAGCGCGAGCTATTTCTTGTTCGGATAAAGGATCTGTTCCTCCGGTGATATCGCGCAGCCAGGTTCTGAGAAAGGCTCTATTGTCTGGATTGTCTTCTATGGCGAAAGGATTTAAAGTTGTGGATTCTTCTCCTCCATCGAAACGGATGTAAGGAGCATCTAATGCTAATGCGAAAATTTTAGCGCCATTGTTTCTGTCAAAGAAGTAAACATTTAAATCAGGAAATCTCATAGACTGCCCGGCAAGAAAAGAAAAAAGAGTTGTTTTCCCTTGCCCCGTCGGTCCAATTAAGGCCGTATGTGCAACAGCATAGGCTTCGGAAGATACATGGAATTGGAAAGCATAAGCTGTCCCGTTAATGGTTTTAAAGTAAGAAATCGGTCCTTTCCCCCAGTCGGAATTTAAAAATCCGGAAGATGTCTTATCCAATCCTATGGCACAAGCGACGACTCGAGATAGATACAAGAATGTTTTGGGATACACATCATAGGTTGGGAATTGAGAGAAAAAAGAAGCTTGAGCAGCCCATCCTTCACGGACAGGAGTTACATTATAAAAGCGGCAGATTCTTTCAATTTCTTCTTGCCCTGCGGTTAATTCTTCTTTCGTTTCTCCGAACAAGTATATCGTCATAGCGTATTTATTAAGCGTTTGAGCATCGGCGTCAGAAGAATCTAACACCTGCATGGCCTCGTCATATTGAGAATGAACACCGACAGAGGGACTTGTTAAAAGTGCTTGACGTTGCTGTTGTATCAACAAAGCGTTTGCTTTGACATATGAGTATGGTTGTATATTATGAACGATATTAATTTCATAATCGATTGAAGCTAAATCAGAAATCATTTGTTCATCCATAAAATCGCCAGGTTTACGAATCCCAATGACAATTCCGAGTTTTTCTTTATCTCCAGCAAAAAAACGAATTATTCCTTCATCTTTTGTAAAGTGAATATAATCAGATGTTAACAGACAATTTAATTCTTCTTCTCGTTGTGACCCAATAACAGGTTTTGGCTTTGTTAAAGGGCTTGCTAATTGGGCAAATAGCCAAAAAGGACTCTTTTCAGAGTGTTTGGAAGGTGTTTTTTCCGAGATGAGAACAGGTTGATATGAATCCAAAATAGCGTAGAGAGATTGTGTTGCTTGATTTAAATCGCGTAAAGCGTACTTACGATCATTGATGGATAGTATAATGTAATGAGTGTTTTCAAAAATGCGATCTAGTGATTCAATCCATTGAGTTGAAATTTCCTGTAATACGGGATGCGTATGTGTTTGTTGTTCTGATAGGGGGATTTTTTCACGAAGTGTAATAATTCTGGATGTGACTTCTAGGCTGGACATGGAATCTATCCATTGTTTCCGCATTTCTAAAAGCGCATTTCTATCTTCCGGATTCATTAAAGACGTATTAATTCCGTTAATTTTAAAAACACGAGAAATAGAGCCGTTTCTGCAATAAATAGTTGCTCCATCTTCCCCCAATCTGGAAAAAGGCAAAAAATCAGAAATACGCGTTTCTTGAGGACGCGGGAGAATCCATTCTCCAAACTTTGTTGCTAAAGCTGCTGCAAAAGCACAGGCCGAAATTAATCCAATGATAACAATAAGAGTACTGGGGGACTCTGTTGTGTTGATAATCATTGAAAGAACACTTGCATCATTCATTTTTACATCCTTATGGAGCTAGTTTTTTCCCGCGTTGAGGGTAAATGGAATGGGATTTTTTCATAAAAGGACCTTGAGCTTTTAACATATTGGATAAATGGGGTTCTTTTGTCCCTAAAGCAATTAAAAGCAGGTGAGTGGGGAATAAAGATAAGAAAATCATCCATAAAGGGTTGAATTGATAAAAAGCTAACAGCATGAACAACAGTCCAAACTGAACTCCCAGGTTAAGTACGGCCGGGACAAGAGGAGCCCAAAATAGGCGTGGGGGCATAGCTACGGCTTTTAAAATAGGCTCATTCATTTCATTTCCTTAATTTTTTATATTAGACATAGAATAAACAATTTTAAAATAAGAAACAAGTTCTTTTTGAAAAGAAAAAATGAAAAAACCACCGCCTTTAAAGACGGTGGTTTCGTTTAAGGTTAATTAATTTAAATTACTGTGGCGTTGTTATGAATGTATCTCCTAATTCTATACCAGATCCTGTTGCATAATCAACGATCATTCCGGCTGCGGCGACGGCAGCTAAGCCGACAAGCAATCCAGCGAACCATTTCCAGTGAATTCTTCCGAAAATAGCAAAGAAAGCCAATCCGATTAAACCAAATCCACCAAGAATAAAGACAATATATTTGACGCCGACGAAGGCTTCGATAGCTTTTGCGTATGCAGTTGAAAAGACATCTGATCCTGAAGAAGATCCACCAGAATTATTCCCAAAGAAAACGCTAAATCCATCAATAAATGCTCCGATACTCCACGATGATGCAGCCATCGCATCTGTTGCGCATAACGAGAAAGCAAAAACAAAAGCGACTGTCCAAAGATAAGTCAATTTGTTCATTTTAACCTCCTATACTTAGTTTTTATATCCTTTTTTTATTTTACTAAAAAAATTAACTATTGTCTAGCACTATTTTATAAAAATGTAAAGTTTTTTTTACATAAAATTTTAAAAATAGATGATTGACGAGAGTCGTGTTTTTTTATATATATATTTTAAGGTGTGTCAGGTAAATAAGGAGAGGTCCTTGAAATGAAATATACAAATGGTTTATTTGCAAGAAGTGTTTTTTTCTCGTTTGTTTTGATGGCATCTACGTCTTTCTTCGGATTGCAAGCCAAAACAGTGTGGTTGGAAGAGGATGATTACAGAGTAGTTGCTCAAGGAGATGCGGAAACAACAGCAGTTGATGAATTTCTTTTGACAGAAGAAGAAATGAGCTTAACGCAGGAAGATTTGGAAAAAGCATCGCAAAACATTCAAAAAGAGACACAAGATGAAAGTAATATCCCGACACTAACCGCGGAAGGAGACTTTTTACTTCCGACATATGTTCTGCCGGATACACAAGAAAATACACCGACGCCTCAGACAACGGCTGTTGTCGATCAAACAAACCCGTGGAGAGCCGAAACAGAATTAGCGACAGTTGAAGAAGAAATTAACTCTGTGCAACCTTCTGCCGAGAAGATTACTTTACCGGGTCTCGAGACGGAGGCGAAGTTAAAGGCAGAAGAAATGGAAGCAGAAAATAAATTATTGCAAACAATCGAACGTCAATATCAGGATACGACAAACTTATTGGTGGAAACGTCTAAACGATTGGAGGCTCTGGAAAACGGTGTTCAAGACTTAAAAACGGCTAATTTGAAAATGGCGGGCGCTTCTGCTCCTGTTTTGGAAGAAAAAGTCGTTCGCCGTCAACCGTTGTTATTGCCGTTGGCTCCTTTGAAAACGTCTCCTGTTTCTCAACCCGCTACTCAAGAAAAAACGGCTAAAATCATTAAGCCCGAAAAAATACAATACATTGATTATGTTCTTGATGTTCTTAAACGTGTTGAAAATGAGCCGATTTCATTTACAGAAACGGATGAAATGGTCATTAAGACAATTCCTCAAGAAATGAAGTTGAATTTTTTACCGGGAAGTGTTGATGTTTCAACACAATCCTTTAAGTGGATTAAAGCGTTCTCATATGCTCCGAAGCAGGCTATGCAAAAAGCTGTTGAGATACGCATGAGCGCGGAGAATCTGGATTTGCAATCTAGAAGATTTGCACTGATTAAAGGGGCTCTTTTAAGTAATGGTTTGTCGGCGCGTCAAATTCGATTTGTTTTGACTGATCGCGATCCAAACACAATCGTGTTAAGAACAATTACGTTGCCGGATGAAAAAGAAGTTGTTTACATGCGTCAAAATGGGAAATCAGTATCTCCTCAAATAATTAGAAAGTGGTAAAAATATATACGAATTGTTAATCTTTATATTTTATAAATAATAAAGAGTAAGTATACCAATACGGTTTTGGCATTTATTTTTAAAGGTTGGAGAGTCCTTATGAAACATACAGTTAACCCACAAATATTTACAAGTATTACTTTAGTAATGGTTGCGGCAGTTTTATCCGCATGTTCAAGCAGAACACCGTACTATTATAATAATAGTTATGTACACAGTAATTGTACTGGTGAACGGCCATGCCCTTATATGGAGCAAACGTATGTAAAAGAGGTTGAAATAGAACAGTTTTCAGAAGATTCGGGTGTGTCTTCGCAAAGGAAACCCATGGACTCTGTCGTATCTCTGCAAAGGAAATCCATTTCTCAATCAACGCCGGGAGGTGTGAGAGCTGTTCCTGTTAAGCCAAAACCATGCGTGAAAAAAGATTGGGTTGAAAAAGGGTGGGTTAATGATATTCAACCGGGAGAGGTTAAGAAAAAACCGAAACCTCCCGTAGAAGAAATGACTCCGATGCCCAAACCAAAACCTCAGGCAGAGCCGCCGATACCTGCGCCTAAACCTCAAGTAGAACAAGCAGCGCTTACTCCGGAACCTCTGGTAAAACAAATAAATGAGGCTCTTTCTGTGGCTGATCAAGCAACGCAGTCGACAAGAGAAGGAATTATCATTAAAACAGTGATTGTAGAAACTCAGCTCCATCCGCGAGCGGATGTTCAAACTCAAGAACAAGAAAATAAACAACTGCAGTCAGTAAAACAACAAGACGAACTTCAAACAACGGCTCAATCAGAACAGTCAGATCTGGAGGAAGAAAAAGCTCGTCTGGAAAGTGATATGGAAAAGCTAAAAGAAGAGCAAGAGCGTCTGGCAGAAGAAAAAGAAAAAGTTATTCAGCAAATAGAAGAAAGTAAAAAATGTGATGAAATTAAAGATTGGGTTGCCTCAGAAGGTTCAACACTAAGAGGCTTGTTGACAAAATGGGGAGATGAAGCTGGATGGCGTGTTGTTTGGAATATGGACAGAGATTACACGTTAGAAGCTGGAGCTATTTTCAGAGGTCGATTTATGGATGTTTCCGCTGCATTGCTTCGCTCTTTCGCACGAGCAAGACCTGCTCCGAAAGGTGTTTTTTATAAAGGAAATAAAGTATTAGTCATTAGCACTCGGGAGGATGAAAATGCTGAATAAAAAACGGATATCCAGCTTTTTGATTGTAAGTGTCATTCTGACATGCCTTGCGTTGACAGCGTGTAAGAATAATCATATCCGTGAGGTAAATGACAATATTGAAACAGTTCTGGCAGAAACAGATGCGTATGTGGAACAAGCAAAATTACCATATGCCCCAGAGCCAATAGATACTGTTCTAACAAAAGAAGATATTTGGTTGGGTGAAGATAGTTTTAAAATTACAGGCGGAGAACCTTTACCGGCTATTTTCGAAGAACCTGATGCGATTACATTTTCTGTGAATGAACCTGTGGAACTCATACAACTGGTTGATCAGTTAAGAGAAATAACAGGTCTAAGATTTTCTTTGGATGAATTAAAGGCAAATAACGAAATTCCTGACCAAACATTAGATTTAGATTATACAGGGAGCTTAAGTGGTTTGTTGGATTTAATTTCTCATCGGATGTCTATATGGTGGAAATACAGAAAGGGAGAAATTTCTTTTTATAAGATGGAAACACGAGTTTTCACCATTTACGCATTACCAGTTGAGAAAACAACTATGAATGCGAGTTTAAGCGGTTCTCCTGTTTCGGAAGAAGGAGGAAATGGAGCTTCAACAACTTTGGATATGGCGACAAGTGTTCAATTAGATTTATGGACGAACATTAAAGAAGGAATTGAACAAGTCCTTGGTGAACAAGGGGAAATGTTAATATCTCAGACAAACGGGACGGTAACGGTAACGGCTCCCCCGTTTACCATTCAGAAAATAGCAAGATATGTTCAAGATTTAAATGAAAAAATGTCTCGTCAGGTTGCAATCTCCGTGAGAGTTCTTCAAGTAACTCTTGAAAATGCAGATCAATATGGGTTGAATTTAAATGCTATTTTTAACTCCGGGAGCTTATCCGGAAATATTATAGGTCCTTTCACTCAAGGATCAGGAGCTTCGACAGCGGGACAACTTACATTAGCTCTGTTGGACTCAAAATGGAAAGATTCAACAGCAATTATTCAAGCATTATCAACACAAGGGAAAACTGCTTTAATCACAAGTACAAGCGTGACAACATTGAATAACAAAGTTGCTCCAGTTCAAGTGACGACTCAAGAAAATTACGTCAGAGAAACAACTATTACTAGAAATAGTTACTCCAGTGATGATAACTCAACAGATATTGAAATGGATACAGATACGTTAAATTATGGCTTTACAATGGAATTGTTGCCGCGTATATTAGATAACGGTCGTCTGATTATGTTGTTTACAATGACGTTAACGGATTTAATATCTTTGACGACGTTTTCTTCTGATGGAACGACAAGCGATGGGAATAATAACAACAATAAAGATCAAACGGATTCAAGTGGTTCGACTTCTTCAGGAGAGGATGACAGCAGCAGCGGGGATAAAGATGTAACCGTTGTTCAATTACCTAAGATGCAGACACGCGGATTTGTTCAAGAGATAGCGATGAGATCTGGATCCACGTTGGTTTTGACAGGTTTTGAAACAGTAACGAATAAAACAGATACAGCAGGGATAGGTCAGCCGAGAATGTCTATTTTAGGAGGTAAAGAATTTACTAATCAAAACCGGAATGTGTTAGTTATACTTTTAACACCAGAGATTTTAATTTCGCCATTATCTCCGGAAACACGTATGGAAAATTTCTAAGCGAGGGAGTTTGATTGTGACCGAGAATAAAAACGAAGGGAAAGAACAAAGTTTTTTGTTTACTCCACCTAAAGAAGGAGATTCTCCTTTGTTGACGGGTGAACAATCAGAGCCTCCATTTGTTGATGTTTCTTCTAATGATGGAGAGATTCAGCAAAAAGAAGTTATAACGGTAGGAAAAAATAAATATGCGGTAGGTTTGTTTTGGCAACCTTTGCAAGATGTTGATGATCCTATTCCAGAAATTCGCGAAACAATGGAAGCAGATGCC
Organism: uncultured Alphaproteobacteria bacterium; assembly: GCA_944392585.1. GTDB lineage: Bacteria > Pseudomonadota > Alphaproteobacteria > CAAHEQ01 > UBA3637 > CALXXA01. Next base: position 12,138 of record CALXXA010000019.1, read on the forward strand.
GGTTCGGATTTATACTGCATTCATTATGGGAAGGCTCCTCAGTACGGGATCGGAAAGAAATCTAAGGGGCATGCAGAAGGAATAAGTGTTGGAGGAGTCTCTGTATTAGACGCTCTTTCGGATAAGTCATCATTCGTGGCGATTTTTAAAGTGCCTGAAGGATGGTGGTTTATTGCTGTTAGAAACGATTTGATATTACCGGAAGAAGATGTTTTATATAAAGATGAGGAACAGGCGAAAGAAGCTTTTTTTTCGATGATGGCGGTTCCGGATTGGGGATATAAAATAGCTCCGGCAGAATGGCAAATTGATGATACAGAGGATCTTGATTTAATAGAATTATTAAAAAATTCTTTTCAAGTTCGTTTAGTCAGCTTAAGTGCAGCCAGAGGAACAAAAATTTTGTTGGCCTTTGCAGGTTTAATCTTAATTATCGTCGGCATAATAGTGTATTTTATATTTATGTTGTATGATAAAGCGGCGACACAGCCGATGAAAATAGAACCTGTTCAACCGCAGGCAGCCATTCAAACGGTAGAACCAACGCGGGAAGAAGAAAAGCCTTGGGAGAAATTAGTAGAGGTCAATCCTTTTTTGAACAGATGTTGGAACTATGCATATCAGCTTAAATCGATGACTGTCCCCGGATGGTCTTTGAATCAAATAGTTTGCACGCCCCAGGAAATAACAACGGGGTGGCGGATGAGTTGGCCTAGAGGGGGGCGAATTGCGTGGTTGCAATCAGCCTATGAAGAATATAAATTCAAAGATATTGAATTGAATATAAATGAGGCGGGAAATTCGGCAACAGCTGTTATAAAATATGATGATTTACCGATTATAGCGTCAACACCGACATTGTCTTTGGCACGTATTCGGCGTGAGTTGACGGATATATCTCAGGCGCTTAATATGCAGATATCTATGCATCCACAGGAAGTGATCATAGGTGGGCCGACTCCACAACAGCAGGCAGCTGCACAACCTGGGCAACAATTACCACAAGGGAAAGTGTATAAATTTCTGGCATTTAGTTTTTCTACATCAATGGATCCGCTAGCTTGGGAATCGTTTTTTGATAAGTTTGCGGCTCTTGAAATTATTAAAATTCAATATAACCCACAATCAGAATCGGCATTAACGGAGAATTGGAGCTATGAAGGACGTATTTATGAAAAATAAAATTTTATTTTCTTTAGTCGTGGTTACGGCAGTGAGTGTTTATATGGGCTTTGGGAATGCTCAAGCACAAAGTGTGCCGGCAACAGCAGAAGAACCTGTTCCAGTTGATTTTCCGCAGCGTTCTTCCTTAGGCGAGATGAAGGAAGCTATGTTGCCGAGCTTAACAGACAGTGCAATAAAAGATCCTTCTCCGATGGCAGTTGTTGTCTCTAAAAAAGCTTCTCCGAGTGAGCAGCTGTTAGGACGAATTACCAGTGAGGTTTTCCATGAAATGGCAGATTTAGAAAGAGGAAACGTATTTTTAAAGCTCCAGACACAAAGAGAACAATTAAAAAATGATCTAGAAAAGTTAAAGGCGGCATATCGTCAAGCTCGATTAGATGAAATTGAAAAAAGAGAAAATGTAATACGGACACGTGTTGAATGGATGCAAGAACAAGAACGTATTCGCCAGGAAATTTTAGAAAAGAAAATGCAAACGGAACTGTTAGAAAAACAGATAGAAGAGGCGGAGGCGAGAAAAGAAGCGTTATTATCTCAAAATACAAAACCAATATCCGCAGCTACAGAAGGTGTTCAGACGATACAAGAAACGGAAGAAGGAGAGGTAATTGAGATTTTCCCGAAATTAACAATTTTAGATATCAAAGGAATTAAAGGGAAATTAACTGCAAGATTATATGGTGAAGACGGAGTTGTCTTTGCTGTAAAAGTTGGGACAGAAATTCCATCCGGATATAAGGTTAAGTCTATAACAAAAGGGGCTGTTGTTTTCGAAAAAGATGGGAAGTTAGAACGTGTGGAAAAAACACCGATGATTATTGGTGCTTCTAAAACAGAGGAAATAATAGTTGAAGAAGAACTGGATCAAGAACAAGAATAAATGAAAAACGCGAAAAAAAATGACTCAGGATGTCGAAATTCCAGAAAAAAAGGAGGCCAGTAATCAAGCGTCTGTAAAAAATAAAGAACAGACAATTGTTTCACATCGTCTTTCTCCCGGAGATGCTATTGTCCCGGAAGGAAAAGGGCCTAGGCATCTTGTTACATCTACTCCGGAATTTATAGAGTCTTTGTTTGCAGACGGGAATGAATGTATTACCGCTCCGGGGAGTATTTTCCCCGTTAAAGAAGAAACGCGATTGCTGTTGGCGCTTTTTTCCAATGGTCGCTTTTTAGTCGCAGAACCATATAAACATGACGGACGTGTTTTATCTTTTCAAGTATTAGCTAAGAAACGGAACTTACAAGTAGGAGACTTGGAATGTGTTTCTATGGCTGTTATCAGTGATATATATGAATATGCGACACAGCATCCAGCTGCTGCGGAAGTAGTGGAAGAACAAGATCAAATTAGGATGCAACGGGATTTTGTGACGATTATTACACATGCAGCAAAGATGAAAGTATCAGATATTCACATTATAGTAGCAGATCATACAACGGTTATGTTTCGTGTAAATGGTATGTTGCAAGCGGAGATGGAATATAATAATGAATGGGGAGAAGCTTTTGTTAGAGCTGCTTTTGCATCTGCGGACATATCAGATTCCAACTATGCTCAAAATGAGTATCAAGCGGCTCAAAAATTAGGGAAGACGCCTCTTCGCGGATCAAAAGGTCGGTTAATGCTTCCACCGGAAGTTCTTGCTATACGTCTCCAATTTAATCCGATAGCTTTTGGCAGTCGTTATGTTGTCATGAGGTTATTATATGCGGATACGGGAGGAGCGACAAATGATCCGATGAAAAACCTATCGTCGCTTGGATTTACGGAAGATGAGGTGGATATATTTTATAGATTAAGAGCGATGCCAATCGGATTAGTTTTTGTATCAGGACCGACAGGAAGTGGGAAGTCGACGACTCTTCAACGGAATATGATAAATTTGTTAAAAGAAAGAAATTATGAAATTAATCTGATTACAGTTGAAGATCCTCCAGAGTATCCGATTCCAGGAGCTCGTCAAATGCCGGTAACAAACGCGGGTGTTGAAGAGGCGAAAGAACGCGAATTTACAAAAGCTTTATCAGCAGCGCTTCGTTCAGACCCTGATATGTTGATGATCGGAGAAATACGGACGTTATCTGCTGCGGATTTGGCTTTTAGAGGTGCTTTATCAGGACATGGGGTATGGACGACGGTTCATGCGAATAGTGCGCCGGCGACATTGATTCGTTTAAAAGACATGGGAGTGGAAGACTTTAAATTGGAAGATCCTAGCCTAGTCAGGGGATTAATGGCTCAAAGGTTGTTCAGAACTGTATGCCCGCATTGTCGCATTCGTGCAACTGAAAATCTCAAAAGTCCTCCGGTAGAACGTGTGAAAAAGGCATTGGGTGATTTTGGCCTGGAAAATTCATATTTAAGAGGGAAGGGATGTCCTTATTGTGATTACAGAGGAGTTATAGGGCGAACGGTTGTTGGCGAGTTTATTATCCCTGATTCGACTTTTTTAGATTTAATGCTTAAAGGAGAAACGAAAAAAGCAATAGATTATTGGACAAGTGAATTAAATGGACGTACACTTAAAGATAATGCAATCTCTCGGATGCTCAAAGGGGCTGTGGACATTGAAGAAGTTGAACGGTGGACAGGGTTGATGGATGAACGTCCGACTTATTAAAAGGGAAAAAAATGGTACAGGAAATAGCAGGACAAAAAAAGAAATTTACATATAAGAAAAAAAATAATTTTAGTGGAGCAGAAATTGCATATGCTAAGTTTATGACACGTCATTCAACGAATGAGCGGTTAAGGGTGTATCGGAAATTAGCATCATTGTTGCGTAACCGATTTTCTTTGATGGATGCCTTGGAAAGATTGTATGGGATTGTTTCTGAGAATGGTAAAAAACAACATGAGACAATGGGGATTGCGATTACGAGTTGGATGAGATCTTTACAAAACGGGGAAAGTTTTTCCGTCGCTCTTCGGGGGTGGGCTCCGCAAAGCGAGTTATTAATGTTATCTGTTGGGGATATTGCAAATTTAGATCAGGCGCTGGAGAATCTTATTAAAGTCGTTGAAGGTGTTAAAAGGATGAAAGAGCCTGTTATCAGTGCAATTTCTTATCCAATGTTTTTATTATTTTTAACAACATTGATTATTTACGCTGTTGGAGCGTACATGGTTCCTCCGATGACGGATGCTGTTCCTGATTTGGTGTGGCGTGGGCAGGCGAAAACTTTGGTGGCTTTATCAGAGTGGGTTCAAAACAACACATTATTATTGTTTTTAACGATGCCACTTATTTCTTCGTTTATTTCATGGACTCTGCCCAGGTGGAAAGGGCGGATGAGGGCTCGATTTGATAATATTCCGCCATGGTCCATTTATAGGATATTTGTCGGAGTATCATGGTTGATGTCACTTGCGGCGCTTGTCAAAGCTGGGACACCTGTTTCAAAGGCTTTAAGGGTTTTAAGATCTGATGCGAATCCGTATTTATTATATCGATTAGACAGGACGCTTTTTTTTGTTAATAGCGGAGATAATTTAGGAGATGCTTTGTTTAAAACGGAGTTAAACTTCCCGGATAAGGAAGTTGTCGGAGACTTACAAATATATGCGGAGTTAGATAATTTCCAAGTGGCTTTGGATCAAATGGCGAATGAATGGTTAGAAGAAAGTATTCGGAACATCGAACAAAAGGCCGCCGTTTTGAATATGGGAGCTATTTTATTAATTGCGGCGATTGTCGCATGGGTTGTTATGGGAACATTTGATATGCAAGATCAAATGGTTGCCGGTATGGGTTAAAAAAGAAAAAAAGGGGGAGAAACCGCTCCATTCGGGGCGGTTTTTTTTACCAAAAGTATCAGAAGGAGTGTGAAATTTAAAAATAAAAAGGATAAAAATGTTTGGATTTCTGTTAAAAAGAGTTAAAAGCTTCTTTGCTTTTTTATTATTTATGCCAAGCCCCTGTAACCTAATAAAATGAGAGGATCCCCTGTTACAAGTAAAATTGTGGTTTCAACTCCGATAGAACAAGAACCGTCATCTAAAATCAGAGGGGTTTTATCTGTGAACCCTTTTCGGACATGTTCTGCCGTTGTTAGACTGATTTTCTCTGAAGAATTTGTGCTAACTCCGTGACGAGTTCTTGAACTGTTAATGATCAAGGCTTTCTAACAGCTAAAGTGTTTAATTCGGCATGTGCCTAAATAAGATATGAGGCATAATTCTTTCTTTTTTAAAACAAAAGTTAAAGGACCCGGCCAAAAAGCATCTATAAGGCGGCGAGCAATCGGAGTCATTTGAACATATTTTTCTGCCATAGATAAGCTGTTGACATGAGCAATTAAAGGATTAAATAATGGTCGTCCTTTTAATTCATAAAGATGAGCGATTGCTGTATCGTTTGTGGCAACAGCTCCTAACCCATACACAGTCTCTGTCGGGAAAACAACCAATCCTCCGGCTTGTAAAATTTTGGCGGCTTTTTTTATTGCGTCTTTTTTCATTCAACGGCTTTAGTTCGTTGAAGTCACCGTGCTCGTACTTGTGTTGGAGCGCGTCGTTGTGTTAGGAGTTATTACTTTGTCGTATACACAATATGTATATACAAGAGCTGTAGCAGAAAGATCGAAAGAACACGAGGTACTACTACTCCCTGGTTTACAGAGGGCTATGGTTATTGTGCCGCTGTTTATATTGGAAGTATAGTTACTGCTTGTGCTGTTATAATTAATCCAAACAGACCCGTGTTCTACTGTTATGTCTTCTTCGTTTGATGATTCGTCTCTTTTTATTTTTCCTTGTTCAACTGTAAAATTATCTTCGTTAAAAGAATAAGTTGCATTTGCTCTTATCGGGATGATTGCAACTGCTGGAGCATATCCTATCGGACATTGTGGAGTATCAATTGGCTCTTCTCTCGGTATAAAATAAATACCTTTGTTGATATAATCAGGTAGGACCTCACTAAGACGAGCCCCTCCACGAGATGTTAATCTAATATCATTCATAACGGAAGTATACGCCGGATCTAATAAATAATTTTGTGTCCCTTCTGTGTTTATAGTACCCATAAAATTATACAAGGCATAAGGGGAACCTTGTGACGGTACACGGAGAGTGGTTTCATCACTTTCGGTATCGGAGTTTGAAAAGGCAACTTTGCGGGTTTCTATTCTTCCTTCTCTCATTTTAACAAAAGATTCTCCGTTTTCCGTATCTTCATAGACTTCAAACAAAGGAGCGCATTCATCTTCTTCTCCGGGGGTGTTTATGGAAAAATCAGGATTTTTATATTTTTGGATACACTTGAGAGCATCTCCTACCGCGAAGAAAGAAGGAATATGTAATTGCTCTATAGCCCCGGAAGTCGTTTGAACGGTCTTTCCGATATAATCCTTAATTTTAACGCCTTCTAAAATAGCAGAATT
>CALXXA010000020.1 GCA_944392585.1 uncultured Alphaproteobacteria bacterium
GTGTTTTAGCCATCATCGGTGTTTTATCCATCGGTGGTTTGGCTGGGTATACAATGGCGATGAATCGTCACCGCGCCAATACAATTTTAGACTATGCCTCACGTTGTGTTGTCGTCGCTCAAACCAATGGGGATGGGTCAAGTATAGACACAGGCTCTTGCAGCGATATTTTAGATGATGAACCTGTTCCAGGGGGTGCGTCTGATATCAAAGTCTCAACTACTTCAACGGTAGATCAACCTGTTGTTACAGTACATAATATAACTGATAAAGTTACAGAAGCTTTAGTCAATCGCAGCGGAGGAACTGTTTATATTGACAAAGGGGGTTCTGAGTCCGGAACCAATGCCACCATTAGATTTAATTACAAGCCATCATAATTTTGCAAGATTAAATAAAAAAGCTCTCTGTTTTAGAGAGCTTTTTTTTATTTTATTAAAACATAAATGTCGCTCTAATACTCGCCACTGTTGCTGTTTTATTATTTGTGTCTAATCCCGGATTTAAATAAAATTGAACATCTGGAGTAATTGTTATAAAATTTGATATTCCCCATGCCCAATATCCTTCAAAAACAGTTTCAAAAGAACGAGTTCCAGGACCATTCACTGTTTTATTTAGTTTATTAAAAGCAGTTGCCAAGCCAATTTGATCTAAAGGATTCCTATTTAAAGGATTATTATACACTCCTCCAATGACATATGATTGTTTAATAGGCTCGACATGAGTGCTTCCATTAAACCTTGCGAAAACGCTCCATTTCTTCCCAATATTTTGAGCTAAATTAACAGACCATCCGTTACTATTCTCTGGTTGCAAAGCCACTCCCGGTTGATTATAGAGCAAAATAGAATACTGCCCCTCCCCTAAATTCTCAATCATTGGAGTATATGAAATTGAAACGAAACTTGTAAATCTTTTATTATGTAAATGATGGGTATCTATTTTAGAACCTGAAATATTTGTTGCATCTTGAGCTCCGACAACGAAAGTCCACTCGGAATTTGGAGCGATGGTTAAATAGCCCCCTAAACTTGCCGAGGGATAACTTGAACTTGCATTTTGAGATAAAGCGTAATTAATAAAATTTATTTGTTGATTACTATTATATTGACTTCCGTCAAATGAATATATAGGAAATTGCCCGATAGTAAAAGAAAGAAAATCAGCTTTTCCGGGCATTTGATGTGTATAACTCAACTGATCGAAATAATGCGCATTAGAAGTATAATCATTCACAGAGCTAACAACGCCTAATCGATTATCTAAATCATTCCCGCTTTTTCCCCAATATTGAACGTTCGTATAGGCCAATTGCAAAGAGCCAGATCCTAGTTCATTTGAAAACATATCCCAATTAGCAGAACCATAATACTGCGTTTGCCATGGCGTCCCCTTCCCATTAGGAGCTCCTCTCTGTCCTAGAATTGAAACATCAGCGGAATAAGATAATCCTATTTTCTCTTGTAGTTTATTTTTAAAATCAGCATATACTTTGGCAAAGCTCTCAGCCGGAGCTAATCTCTGTCTTTTGGAAGCTTGATCCAAACGTTCTTGAACACTTTTTGGTTTATTTGTTTGTAGAATTACAACTTCTTCTATATCAATGCTAATCTGATCTATTTGTGTTTTTGTTTGAGCAGAAACTTCAAAGGGACAAACAAACATTATACAAAAGCTAGTTAAAAGAATTTTTCTCATAATTTTCTCCCCTTTATAAATTTTCAACACTTGTATATAATAAAGAGAAAAATAATTTTGTAAACAACTTTTAATTGAATATAAAGATTTAGATATTTAACTATTTATATATATTGTTTTTTTTGAGTATGTTTATAACATTTTTAAGAGTCGTTTCACGTTCATTATCTGTTAAAACATAATGCCATGTTATTTGACTGGGGTTAATATTTTTAAATTGTTCCTTAACAGCTTTCATAGTTTTCACATCCGAAGGATTTTTCTGTCTCTTTTGAACACGTTTAGACCGAACGGACAAAGGAGCCTCCATCCACAAACCAACAAACGGGATGTTGTTTTTATGGGCTAATTTTTGAATCAATAAACGTTCATTTTTATTGTAAAAAAGAGCATCTAAAATAACCGGATGCCCATTTTTCAAAACGTGTTTAGCCAAGCGTCTCATTTCTTTATAAACTTTTTTTTCATATTCAGTAGTATAATATTCCGGCCCCAAGACCGTATCAAACGAAACTTTTGCTAACTGTTTTCTAACGATATCATCTCGGATAACAACAGCTCCGAAAGGAGAACCTATGAATGGGGAAATTTCCCGAGCGATGCGTGATTTTCCACTACCAGACAAACCTCCGCAAGCCGTAATAAAAGGCTTTACTCTACTCCGAGGAAAGAACTTAAAAAAGCTTGTATTCCCTTGACATGCCAAATAATGATTCATAAAAATAGATGCAAGTCTTTTATTCGTTATCGTTTGAATACCCGTTACCAATAAAGAAAAATAAAATAAGACTTCTTTCTTTTTTATATGAATAATATCATCAAATAAAAAATCCCCCTTCAAATAAGTGATATTTTTCAATGTTGAAACATGTTTGTTTTTAAAATTTAAATCACTTATTCGTTGAGCTAATAACATCATCTCAAAACGATCAATTTTACCAGCCTGATAAGCTTCTCCCAAATCCATTTAAACACTTCCTTGATCTGCAGATAACATAGAAGGGTTGACGATACCCAACAAAGCAAGTGCCTGCCCCCATTTTTGAATATTTGGACATTCAAATAATAGAAATTTATTTACAGGAGCAACCAACCAACAATTTCCAGCTATTTCCGCTTCTAATTGTCCCTCTTTCCAAGAAGAATATCCTAGTAAAAATAACGCTTTTTTGGGTCCTATTCCTGTTGCAATATCTGCTAAGATATCCATTGTGGCGGTTAAAGAAATATCCTTTCCAATACACGTAGAACTCTCATGCTGATATTCACTGGAATGTACGACGAATCCTCGTATATTTTCCATAGGACCTCCAGATAAAACGGTGGGATAATTTTTATTATCCCCTAAAGGTAATCCTAATTGCAATAATATTTCGGAATAACTTATATTTGCAGCCGGTTTGTTAATAATAAATCCCATAGCTCCTTCTTCAGGAACATGCGTGCATATAAAAACAACAGATTTTTCAAACCTTGGGTCCGCCAACCCCCTCATGGAGATTAAACACTTACCCGCCAAAGATCCTGTTAAAGAAAAATCTTTATTCTTCATCTCGTTTTGATCCAATATTATCAAAAACCTCCGCCATATCATGATTATCGTCACTTAATTCAGAAGCATCTTCCAAAACATCTAAAGATGTATCCCCCTCTTCTTCAAATAACTCATCTCCGACGACTGTTTCTATTAATTCTTCTTCATTCATATCTTTGTCAACATTTTTATTTTTCTTTGCATTTTTCAAGATTGCTTTGGCATGGGCTTGAGCAAATTCTCCCTTATCATAAGTATTACCGCATTTTGGACATGTAAAAGTTTCTTTACACATATCATAAAAAAATGTTCCGCATTCTACACATTTGCGTTTAGTTCCCCATTCTGGTTTGGTCATAACAAATCTCCTTTTTTAAAAACCACTCCATATATAACTTCTAAAAGCGTATGCAACTATTATTGCTTATTGTCAACAAAAATCTTCAAAAAATTAAAAATATGTTTACACATGAAAAAAGAAACTGTTTTTTTCTCTAAATATAATTATAATGTTTTTTAACGTTTATCATAAGATAAAGAGGATAAAATGATCATAGCTATTGATGGTTTTTCTGCCGCGGGGAAAGGGACTTTAGCCCAAAGACTCGCGGACTATTTAAACTATGCGTATCTTGACACAGGAGCTTTGTATAGAACTGTCGGGTTAAAATTATACGAGAACAAACAAAACCCAACAGATATCAAAGCCGCACAAAAAGCAGCTTTTGAATTAAAAGAAGAAGAAATATTAAGTCTTCAAACAAATCCAGCGATTCGAACTGAAGAAATCGGAACTTACGCTTCTAAAATAGCGCCTATTCCAGAAATTCGCCAAGCTCTGTTAGAATTCCAACGAAAGTTTGCTTTTCATCCAAGATTTAAAGATGGAACTCCTGCGCCAGGGGCTGTTTTAGACGGGCGAGACATAGGAACAGTCGTTTGTCCGGAGGCGAAAATAAAGCTGTTTTTAAAAGCACGCTCGGAGGTCAGAGCCACCAGACGATTAAAAGACTTGCAATTAAGAGGTTTTTATGCTATATACGACACCGTTCTTTCGGATATCAATAAAAGAGATGAAAGCGATTCGCAAAGAGGTCTTTCTCCTTTAAAGCCAGCGCCGGATGCGTTGGTAATAGATACTTCCGAAATGACTCAAGATGACGTTTTTGCCGCCGCCATCGATTTTATCAAAGGCAAAGGATTTATTTAAAAAGACCGTCGGAAACAACCGACTGGCATACATTGACAAGGAAAAGGAATAAATTTTATATGACGAATGTAAATACAAACGCACCTGTTTCTACAGAAGATTTTGCAGCTTTATTGGATGAATACATGGGTGCAGACAAAGGTCTTCAGGGAACAGTAGTCAAAGGAACAATTGTTGCTGTAAACGAAGATTTTATTACTGTTGACGTTGGCTTAAAATCCGAAGGGAGAATCGATATCCGTGAATTCGGAGCCAACACAGATTTAAAAGTAGGAGACAAAGTTGATGTTTTCGTAGATAAATATGAAGACAAAGATGGTCAAGTCGTTTTATCTCGAGAAAAAGCTCGCCGTGAAGAATCATGGGCGGAACTTGAAAAGTCTTTAGAAAAAGGAGAACATGTCATCGGAACAATATTTGGACGCGTCAAAGGTGGATTTACCGTTGATTTAAACGGAGCTATTGCATTTTTACCTGGTTCTCAAATAGATGTTCGCCCAATTCGGGATGTTACTCCGTTAATGGGAGTCGCACAGCCTTTCCAAATTTTAAAAATGGATAAAATCAGGGGGAATATTGTTGTCTCCAGGCGCTCTGTTTTAGAAGAAACAAGATCAGAACAACGTTCAGAAATTATCAAGAATCTCTCCGAAGGTCAGATTGTCGACGGAGTCGTTAAAAATATTACAGATTATGGCGCCTTTATAGATTTGGGCGGTGTGGATGGCTTGTTACATGTCACAGATATTTCATGGAAACGTATAAATCATCCTAGCGAAGCTTTAACAGTCGGACAAAATGTTAAAGTTCAAATCATTAAGTTTAATCAAGATACTCAACGTATCTCGTTAGGAATGAAACAGTTGGAAGTTGATCCTTGGGAAGGCGTCGATGCTAAATATCCTGTTGGGACACGCTTAAAAGGTCGCATAACAAACATTACGGATTATGGCGCTTTTGTTGAATTAGATCAGGGAATCGAAGGATTAGTTCATGTTTCTGAAATGAGCTGGACTAAGAAGAATATTCATCCCTCTAAATTAGTCTCTACAAGCCAAGAAGTAGATGTCATCGTTTTAGATGTTGATCAAAGTAAAAGACGAATCTCATTAGGCATCAAACAATGTCAAGAAAATCCATGGAAGACTTTTGCAGATGCTCACAAAGTCGGAGATGTTATTGAAGGAGATATTCGCAATATCACAGAATTCGGTTTATTCCTTGGATTAAATTCCGAAATAGACGGTATGATTCATATGTCCGATCTATCTTGGGATAAAACCGGCGAAGAAGCTATTAAAGACTATAAAAAAGGACAAACCATTCAAGCCAAAATTTTGGATATTGACGTCGATAAAGAGCGTGTCAGTTTAGGAGTCAAACAATTAACGACTGATCCTTTTGAAGGGGCGGTAAGTTCTATTAAAAAAGGCGATATTGTTACAGCTATCGTTTCTGGAATCGAAGAAACGGGAATCAATGTAGATGTTAACGGAATGAAAGGCTTTATCAAAAAAACAGATTTAGCCAAAGAACGTTCCGAGCAAAAACCTGATAGATTTGCTGTCGGTGAAAAAATTGATGCGAAAGTTACAACTATTGACGCAAAAAATCATAAGTTGACTCTTTCTATAAAGGCTCGTGAAGTTCAAGAAGAAAAACAGGCTCTAGAAGAATTCGGTTCAACAGATTCAGGTGCTTCTTTAGGAGATATTTTAGGCGTTGCTTTAAAAAATGCTAAAAAAGCCAAAGAAGAAAAAACAGAAGAAAAATCAGCTAAAAAGAAAACAACAAAGAAAAAAGCTGAAAAAAAAGAAGAGAAAGAACCTGAAAAAGAAGAGACCTCTGAAGAAAAAACTGAATAATTTTTGTACTTCTTCTATAAAAAGGAGAGTTAAAACTCTCCTTTTTTTACAAACTTATTTGACTGTAAAATTTATTCGACTTTAAATCATGAATAAAAGGGGACAGTCTATTGAAATGAAAAATTCTTTTCTATTAGTTATTCTATTTTCTGTATTAATAATTTTTATATATTTCAAAGGGGAACGTATATATCCCTACGGTTTTATAGCATTTAAATGATGGTGGGTGTGACAGGGATTGAACCTGTGACCCCTACCGTGTGAAGGTAGTGCTCTCCCGCTGAGCTACACACCCGAAATCGGCTTTTTTTATAACTCTATTCCATTTTTCTGTCAAGGGAAATTTAGTCTTTAAAAATAAAATCTGATATAAAAATCTTTCTTATTGACAAATAAAATAAATTCTATTATGGTTAAGTTATGAAAAATTATGTGTTAACATCTTTGCTTCTTTTATTGGGAAATGATTTTCATCTCCTAAAGGGGTAATATTGTTGACAAGTGTTAAGGCGCCCTTTTAGGAAGGGCGCCTTTTTTTATGAAAGGAAGAAAATTAATGAAAGAACCATTTTTTTATGACACCACATTAAGAGACGGGAATCAAGCTTTAAAAAAACCGTGGAATACAGATGAGAATCAAATAATTTTTAATGAATTGATTGAACTCGGCGTTCAAGGGATTGAAGTCGGTTTCCCCATAGCCAGCGAAATGGATTTCAATGCCTGTAAATTACTGGCGAAAAAGACTCCGGGAACAGTTGTTGCCAGTGTATTGGCACGAGCAAATAAAAAAGATATAGAAGCTGCTGCGGAAGCAGTAAAATATGCAAAAAAGCCGCGTATTCATACATTTATTACAATGAATCCTTTAGGATTAAAATATGTATTAAAAAAAGATCTTCCGACAGTAACACAAATGGCAGTTGATTCTGTCAAATATGCCAAGAAATTACTACCGAAAGGGGAAGTTGAATTTTCTGTTGAACATTTCGGAGATTGCCGAGAAAATTTACCTCAAGTTATAGAGGCTCTTGAGAAAATTGTTAAAGCCGGAGCAGATGTTATCAACTTACCGAACACCGTAGAACGCTTTCGACCGAGAGAATTTACATCTATGGTTGAGCAAGTTTATTCTGCATTAAGAGAGAAAGCAGTTCTGTCTATTCATTGCCATAACGATTTAGGGATGGCAACAGCTACGACGGTTGAAGGATTTTTCAGTGGAGCAGCTCAATTAGAAACGACGTTAAATGGGATCGGAGAAAGAGCTGGAAATACAAATATGTACGAAGTCGCCGTCGCTCTGTATAACACAGGCGTAAAAGTACCTTTAAAAATGAACCGATTCTATAATTCATCTAAATTAGTTTCAAATATGAGCAAAATTCCTGTCTGGGAAAAGGCTCCCATCATAGGTTCTGATGTTTTAGCTCATCGTAGCGGGATTCATCAAGACGGTGCAAATAAAACAAAAGGTCTATCAAAAGGACAATATATTGCTTTTGATCCCCGCCTTATCGGGAGAGAAGATGGAGAACAGCTTTCTTTCACAAGTCAATCTGGAAAATCCGCTCTTTACACAATCTACCAAGAACGAGGTTATCAAATTACTCATGAAGAAATAGAATATTTAATGCCTTTTGCGAAAACAATGGCTGAAAAACATGGTGAATTATCATTCAAACATCTTGATAATTTATATCGGCACCATTTATGTACAGTTAAAGGAAATTATAAATTCAGCTCTTTTAATCAAATATCCAATGATAAATATGCTGTATCATTTAGTTACAAAGATCAACAAATCGACACAATAGGAAAAGGGAAAGGGCCGGTTGAAAGTTGTATTAATGCGTTATTATCACTCGGCGTTGCTATTTCTGTAATGAAATATGAACAACACATGATGAATGAAAAAGAAAAAGAAGCCGCGGAAGCGATGACAGTTATGATACTAGCGAAAGGAGATAAAAAAATTGTCGCTCGTGCTATCGACAGGTCAACAAATCAATCTAATATAAAAGCCATTTTCAATGGACTAAATCGTTTAGAAAATGGTTGTTAAAGATTACTTCTAAAAAATCATTATAAAAAACAGACTTGAGAAAATTCTCTGGTCTGTTTTTTCCAATATAAAAGTTTCCTTTTGATTATTCTCAGAACAGACTTAAGAAAATTCTGATTATTTTCCTTGAGAATCTATAATACTTCCTTTGAGGATATTTTTTTAATAATTGAGCTTTCAATACTGCCTTATGATGTTTTTGTTGTTGCTTGTTTCTTGATTCCGTTTCATTTTTTATTCTATAGAAAAATAAAAGCTCCGAGACTTTATAAATTTTAAGATTATGCCTTAAAACCATATTTAACCATAAGTCATAATCCTCAAGTCCGAGTAAAAAATTTTCATCATATCCCCCTGCTTTCATAAAATCGGATTTTCTAAATAAAGCAGAATTTATTAAACAATTATTTATAGCTAAATGATATTTAGACGGAGATTTTAAAAATAATTCTCCCTTCTCTTCTCCAAATTTCATAACTCTGGAAGTTATAATATCCCCTTTATTGTTAATGATCGCCTCAAAAAGCTTTTCTAAACAGTTCGGAGATATTTTATCATCTGCATCCAATGGGTAGATATATTGTCCGGATGCCTGTCTTATCGCATTATTTCTAGAAAAAATGACCCCTTTATTTTCCTGATTAATTAACTTAGAATTCTTATATTTATCTACATACCTTTGAATAAGCTCTAAAGAATTATCTTCCGATCCATCATTGACAATAATAACTTCATAATCCTTAAATGTTTGCATTAAAACAGAACCCAGGCATTCTCTGATATATTGAGCTTGATTATAGCAAGGTATAATAATAGAAATCATAGACATATTTTACTTTTTCCTTATCAAGAAAACAGGGATGATCGCCAAAAGAAGAACTATTATTTTATCTCGAACAATCTTAAATTTGATAAATGGAATTTTTGGAAAAATATTAATATCCACAAATCTATTCCCTCCTAAAAGGCTTCCTTTAAAATATAAATATGGATATTTATTCGCCGCGAAGCATTTACATAATATGTCAGCATTTATCATTTTCGCCTTTTGAAGATGAGAAGTATTCCTTTCATGACTTCTATATTTTACCAACACTTTTTGAATGTTATGAAACATTGTAACTTCAGCCAATTTTAGAAACAACATATAATCTTCCGCCGGAGAATACGCTTCCTCATATTTTATATGAAAAGCATCAAGCACAGATTTTCTTATCATCGCAGCCGTATGAGCAATGGCACAGCATTTCACCAAATCAATTTTGATATCTAAATTATTTTCAGGATGGCGTGAAATTTTCTTTTTCGGGAAAAATTCCAGCCATCCACTTACCACTCCAACTTCCGGATGTGAATCCAAATATGCGACTTCATCTTCTAATCTTGTTGGCAAAGATATGTCATCATGATCAAAAACAGCTAAATATTCTCCTTTTGCCAAGTCTATTAGTTTATTACGAGATTGAGTAATCCCAATATTTACCTTGTTTTTAAAATAAATAATACGATTATCCCGATAAGACATAACAATCTTCTCACGATTGTCATCAGGCGCATCATCTAAAATCAAGAACTCAAAATCGGAAAAAGTCTGTTTTAAGATACTTTCAATGGCTTCACGTAAATAAATCTCCTGTGTTTTATAAACGGGCATTAGAACAGAAACTTTAGGACAACAATCTGATTTCATCATAGTTTTAACTCTCCTCAAGTAAAAGAACCACCTGAGAAGGTGGTCGGGAGAGTTCGTAAACTACTACATACCTAGTCCCTTAAGTCTTTAAAAATTATCTCAAAAGATAATTTTCTGAACATACACTTAAAGCTCCCCGACCTTAAAAGCGGGGATATATTGTCAAAGTGCTTTTTCAGCACATTAACTTATGGCGTTATATCAAACACCAGTATGTAGTCAGGACTTACGACAGCCCCGTACCTTAACAGGCACTTAGCTTGAACCTTATTGTTCAAACCTACTTAAGAGTTATCATAATAATATCGTAAAAGCAAGAGATTTTATTTTAAGAATCAAAATATTATTTGTATTAAAATGAATTTTAAATGTATTTTCAAAATATATATGTATTTCTCTATTTATAAAAATACCGCGACTATTGAAACAAGACAGAGACTCCGATTTAAAATTTAGGAGACAAATTATCTTAAAGAAGAAAGAATTATAAATTTCTTAGATTCGAAGAGAAAAGCTTTCTTTTCAGAAAGAGTTTCACAAATGGTGAGCGTGCTGGGACTCGAACCCAGGACCCTCTGATTAAAAGTCAGATGCTCTACCGACTGAGCTACACACTCTCTATTATGAATGATAGCGAATATACATAAATACAATTTAGACGTCAAGTCTTTTTTTAAAAAAAATAAATATCCTACAAAATTTTTATTTCAAAATAAAACCACAATATCCGGGAAACATTCCATAAGCTGATTAAAAGAACTCTCCGGCATAGAGACTTCGATTTCAATACAATCATCTGTATCTTTTCTGTTTAGTACAGACCCTTTTTGATAAATCTTAGCCAGAATAATCCCTTTATCTATAGGGATACGCATCTTAAAAACACGTTGTGTTAGACTTAGAGATTGATCTATATGAAGCAATAAATTCTCAATCCCCTCCCCTGTCAGAGCCGAGACTGGGCAGAAAAAACTTTTCCCCTTGGCTTTTTGAAATAATATATTTCTATCCGAAAGATTAAGTAAATCAATTTTATTTAGGACTTCTTTAACTCCTTCATCAACTTCTGTTTTCAAGCCAAGATCTATTAAAACTTTTTCCACATCTTTCTTCTGGGCCTCTGAATCCGGATGAGAACAATCTCTCACGTGAAGGATAATATCAGCCTCCGAAACTTCTTCTAAAGTTGCTCTGAAAGCCGCAATCAACTCATGGGGAAGATCAGAAATAAATCCAACTGTATCAGATAAAATAATTCTTCTTCCACTTGGGAGGCGAATTTCTCGAAGAGTTGGATCTAAAGTAGCGAACAATAAGTTTTTAACGAAAACATGAGCGTTTGTCAGTTTATTAAAAAGGGTTGATTTTCCAGCATTTGTATATCCGACCAAAGCGACGACGGGGTATGGAACTTTTTTCCGTGCCATCCGCTGAAGAGAGCGTGTTTTTTTGACTTGGTTCAATTCTTTTTTAATTCGAACAATTTTATCGTCAATAATACGTCGATCTATTTCTATTTGAGTTTCTCCGGGACCTCCGAGAAATCCCATCCCACCTCTTTGTCGTTCCAAATGAGTCCAAGAACGGACCAACCGACTCCGTTGATAAGTCAAATGAGCCAATTCAACTTGTAATCTGCCTTCTTTGGTTCTAGCTCTCTCTCCGAAAATCTCCAGAATCAATGCTGTTCTGTCAATAACTTTTGTATTCCATTTTTTTTCTAAGTTCCGTTGTTGAACAGGAGTTAACGCACAATCCATAATAACAAGATCAACTTTTTCTTCATAAAAAACATTTGTTAAACGCAGGACAACTCCTTGTCTTAAATAAGTTGAAGGCTGAATTTTTTTTAAAGCAACAATCTCTGCTCCAATAATTCTCAAATTAATCGCCGAGGCTAAGGAAACAGCCTCTTGCAATCTTGCTTGAGGAAGTCTGAATTTATTTTTTTCTTTTAAATCCGGATAAATAATATATGCTTTTACATTCATGAAAAAGAAGTATCCTCAAAATCATGAATTCCTGCCGGGGCAAGAATTGTAGAAATAGCATGCTTATAAATAAATTGAGTATGATGATCACGCTGTAACAGAAAACCTTCGGCATCCAATCCAACGATCACCCCTTGCAATTTAACGCCACATTGCAAAAAGACCGTCACGAGTTCTTTATGTTTCCACAAATATGTTAAAAAAAGTTCTTGAGCGTTTTTTCCCATTTTGACCTTCTTAAAAGAGATGTTTTATATACCACAAAATTAAAAGAAAAACAAGCCGGCTGCAAAAAACCTATCAATTTCCTTAGAATGGCCTTTATCCGCAAAGACAATAACAGAATCACCTTTTTGTATTTCGAAATCTTTTGACAAGTCCATTATTTCCCCATCCCGAATGACCGCGCATATACGGACACCTACGGGCATTTTTAATTTTCCGAAAGGAACTCCAACGACCTTAGAGGTTTCCATAGCCGTAATTTCCATTACGTCTCCAACTTCACCCCCCAAAGAATAAACAGATTTTATTTGTCCTTTTCTGATCTGTGCAATGATTGTTGATATCGTAATAGAACTTGGATCAATAATAACATCAACTCCTAAATCTGATATTAACCCATTATAAATTGATTTGTTAATAAGAGCGAACGTTTTTTTCACTTTTTTCCGTTTCGAAAGCAAAGAAAGAAGTATATTATCTTCATCTTCTCCAGTTAAAGCTATGGACACATCCATATCATTAATTTGCCCTTCTGCTAATATCTCATTATTTAGAGCATCCCCCTTAATAATTAAAGTATTAGGTAGCTGTTTTGCCAAAAAATTAGCTCGTCTCTCATCTTTTTCAATTAATGTAATATTATGAGCAATTTTCTCTTCCTCCAAGAGTTTTGCTGTTCTTAGTCCGACTCGTCCTCCTCCGAATAGAATCAGATTTCTGGCCTCATCTGTTTCATGTCCCAACAAAGATAATACCTTAGACAACCCCTTAGTTTTTGTCACAAAATAGATATTATCATCTTTTTTAAATATCAATCCCGCAGTAATAGGAACAGATTTACCATTTCGCATAACACGCCCTATTGCCATTACGCAATCAGGTGACATACTTTTAATTTCATCGACTCGTTTCCCGATTAATGGAGCGTTTTCATTTAAAGGAATTCCGATGAGGACAATTTTTTGATCGTTAAGTTTGATATAATCCAAAGCTCCAGGTATTCTTAAATTTCTAATAATTCTTTTTGCTATTTCCTGTTCTGGGGCAATAATAACATTCATATGCAAAGCTTGCCGCAGTTTCTCCCAGTCCGGATCCAAATAAAATCCGGAACGTAAACGTGCCATTTTTAAAGGGACATGGAACAAGGATTCTGCTGCTAAACACGTAATCATATTAACTTCATCATTATTTGTCACAGCGATCAACATATCTGCTTCATTGGCTCCTGCTGTTTCCAAAATTGCCGGATTTGCTGCGTTTCCTTGAATTGTTTGAATATCTAGGTTATTTTCTAAAGCAGCTAACTTACGTCCATCCATATCAATTAAGACAACTTCATGTTTTTCATCAGAAAGATATTGAGTAATCACAGATCCGATTTGCCCTGCGCCGCAAACAAGCACTTTCATAAGAAACTCCTTTTTAAAAAAAATCCTTTATCAATGATCGCATTTGATTTTCATCAGTTTCAGCATAGACTTTGCGACGGAAATTAGCAACAAAACTTTTTTCTCTAGCATACCACGCCAAATGTTTTCTTGCTATAAATAATCCTTTATGTCCATAATAAGCCATTAATCTATCAAAATGTTCTTCTATAAAATATTTTAAATTAATGTTCATTGTTTCCCCGGAAATTTCAGCAAGAACCCATGGTTTTCCCATTGCTGCACGAGCGATCATAATTCCATCTGATCTCGTTTGTTCCATACAAGCCGAAGCTGTTTTTTGATCCGTTACGTCTCCATTTGCGATAATAGGAATAGAGACAACTTCTTTTACTTTTCGGATCCAAGACCAATCTACCTTTCTGCGATATCCTTGTGCTTTTGTCCGAGCATGAATAGTCAAACTATCTGCTCCGGCATTTTGTAATTTTTTTGCAAACTTCACAATATCAATTGTTGTTTCATCCCATCCTAGGCGTGTTTTCACCGTAACCGGAATAGAAATAACTTTTTTAATGTTTTCAACAATCTGACACGCGAGATACGGATCTTTTATTAAGGCAGCTCCGCTACTGTTTTTTATCAATTTTTTCACCGGACATCCCATATTAATATCAAGTACTGCGGCTCCTGCTTGTTCGGCCATTTGAGCTGCTTGAGACATTTCTTTAAGATTAGAACCGACCAACTGTACACCAATAGGTCCTGTTTCATTTGATAAATCCAGCATTTTGGCAGTTTCTTTAGAGTGGTAACATAAAGCGGTTGCGGAAATCATTTCCGTGAACAATAATTCATTTGAAAAATGCCGAACCATTTGACGGAAAGGTTTATCCGTTACGCCAGCCATTGGAGCTAATATAATTTTATTTTTTAAGAACATACGGACGTTTTTCTTTCAAAAATTGTTGAATAAATATCATCGCCTGTTTCTTTTCCTCTTGAGACAAGCGTTTATCTAAAGCTGCCAATTCAGGAGAGTTGTTTAAAACATTCTTACTGTCAGGAAACATAAACAGCATTGACAAATAAAGCCATTGATAAGCTTTAATTAAATTGTAATTATCGCTTTTATCGGAAAGATAAATTTCATACAGCTTACGCTGAGCAGGTATATAATCTTGCATGGCAGCTTTTTCATACCAATAAAGAGCTTTATTCAAATCAACAGATCCTCCTTTCCCTTCTAAGTACATATAGGCCAGAGCACATATTGCTTCCAACTGGTTTTGAGTAGCAGCTTTTTCATACCAATAAAGAGCTTTTTTATAATCTTTAGGAACTTTTATCCCGTTTTCAAACAATCTCGCTAAATCATATTGACTGACAGCGTCTCCATAACTTGCTGTTTTTAACAACCATTGAATTTCCCATTTTTCATCTATATCCGGAGCACTTTGAATTTTATAGCTTGAAGAACGCCTTAAAACATCCAAAGCTCTTAAGGCTTGTTTATCTCCTTTTTTGGCTGCCATTTCATAATAAGTTTCGGATAATTCTGGATCCGGCAGGATACCCGGCTTCCCGTATTGATAGATTCGTCCCAAAGCGAATTGAGCCTCTAAATTACCTTTATTTGCAGACTTTGTTAACCACATAACAATTGTTTGATAATCTTTTTTTTCTTGCTTTTGATAGAAACAAGCTAATTTAAATTGAGCGTCTGCATACCCATCGTCGGCTTTAGCATACAAATCTGTTTGTTGTATATTTTCAAGAGTAATATCATCTGAAAAAGGGATTAAAAATGAAGGCCCTGCTAAGACAGGTAGAATCATGCCTACAAAAATAGCCCCGAAAGCAAGTTGACTTTTAATCATGATTTTTTATACTGTATTTTTATTTAAATTGCAAAGGGAAAATAAAATGTCTCATCCTAAAATACGTATTATTGGAGCCGGCTTAGCCGGTTCGGAAGCTGCTTGGCAAATAGCTCAAAGAGGACATGAAGTAGAGTTAATTGAAATGAGACCGAAAGTAATGACACCCGCTCATACGACAGGTTATTACGCCGAACTTGTTTGTTCAAACTCTTTTCGTTCAGATAATCCGCAAAACAGTGCCATCGGCCTACTCCACGAAGAATTACGACAGATGGGATCTTTGATTATGGAAGTCGCTGATAAAACATCCGTTCCCGCCGGCGGCGCTTTAGCAGTTAATCGTCATGAGTTCTCTCAAATAATCACAGAAAAATTAAAAAGCCACCCTCTTATTCATTTTAAAAATGAAGAAATGAACCTTCCTAAAGATAATACTCCGACCATTATCGCAACAGGACCTTTAACTTCCGAAAAAATGGCAGCCGACATCCAAGAATTAACAGGAACAAAATCTTTTCATTTTTTTGATGCTATAGCTCCAATTGTTTATACAGAATCTATTAACATAGAAAAAGCATGGTACCAATCCCGCTATGATAAAGGCAATAAATTTGATTATCTTAATTTAGCTCTAACAAAAGAACAATATGAACAATTTGTATATAATTTAATAAACGGAGAAAAAATCGCTTTTAAAGAATGGGAAAAAAACACTCCTTATTTTGAAGGATGTTTACCAATAGAAATCATGGCAGAAAGAGGAATAAACACTCTCTCTTTCGGTCCTATGAAACCCGTCGGACTGACAAGCCCGTATCTTATTGAAAAACCCAAAGCCATTGTTCAACTGCGTAAGGAAAATAAAGAAGGAACTCTTATGAATATGGTCGGATTTCAAACAAAACTGACTTACAAAGAGCAAATCCGTATTTTTAGAACTATTCCTGGGCTTGAAAACGCTGTTTTCGCACGCCTGGGAGGGATACATCGAAATACATTTATATGCGGACCTTGTGTCTTAGATGAACGATTAGCATTAAAAAACCGACCCACCATACGTTTAGCCGGACAACTTTGCGGATGTGAGGGATATATAGAAAGCACCTCCATAGGTCTATTAGCGGGATTATTCACACTCTTCCCCGATATGCCGCTGCCTCCGACTACAACCGCATTAGGAGCTATGTTGAATCACATTACTCATGGGAATCCGGAAACTTATCAACCTATGAACATTAATTTTGGATTATTCCCGGAACCACAACAACCCACCTTTCGAAAACTCAAAGGTTCTGAACGTAAAAAATTCTATATGACTCGTGCGTTCAAAGATTTAATACAGTGGAAAATACAGCTTAATCTTGAATAACAGTTTTTTGTTCTGATTTTATTCGATACAACAATCAACAGCCTTTCGAATAACTGTTTTCATTTTCCCGAATAATGATTGATTCTCAACTGTTTTAGCTTTATTGTTCTTATCCTCCAGCTCATTCATTTTAACAGTCAAGGCTTGAACTTTTTCTTCATCATCATGAACCCATTTTACATCTTTCATATCGACCAGGTTCATATTTAATCCCCAAAACAAACAATATAAATCATATGATTGATTAAAAAGCTTATAAGCTTCTCCAACATTTCCCATACTTTGCTGTTTTGTCCCAACTTCCATTAGTCGCATAGAAGCAGATAATAAATGTTTTGAAATGCACCAAACTTCCCCTTCATAAGCCGGAATAACTTTTTGAAGTAAGTTTTTACGCAATTCGCGAATATCCTGAACCATATCATAAAACGAATTTTTCCCAGTTTTAGCTCCTGAAAAAACTAAATGTTCTTCAATAGAGATGAGATTCATAATCGCTATCGTTAAATCCTGATCAGATGATAAATCTTTTGGATTCTTCTTTTTAAGAGCATCGACACGTTCAACAAATTCTTTGACTGATTCTGCTTTTTTCATTTTTCCTCCTTAATCAAAACTAGGGATAACATCTTCGGACACAGGCGTAATGCCACTACTTCTAGAACAATTACATACTGGGAAATAAGCTATTAAAACACTTGTAATCAAAACCAACAAAACAGGAACGACAACCTTTTCGAATGGGAAATGCGCATGTCCTCCGTTTCTTGCTTTCATCCACTGATACAAATGCATTGATAAAATAAGAACCCCTGCTCCTAAAAAGGTCGTAAATAAAAAAGAGTCAATAAAGAAAACTCCCCAAATAATGCTTGGCTCATATGTTAGCTCACGAACGTACATTAACCCGATCATAGAAATTGACAATGTCATTAAAACTTGTTTATAGCCTGGGAAAGTCCATTTTTTCTTGTCACATAATCGGATCATCCAGTATCCTATCATCGCCAACATTGCTCCGGCCCAAATCCCTATGACACAATCATCAACCCCTAAATGTCTTGCAATACCCAAAGAGGCTCCTATTGCCACGGTACATACGGGACATGCAGGACCGGCTAAAACTTTTGTTGAAAAAAAACTCATTAACAACATAAATAAAAATTTCATTTTAAATCCATCCTTTTTGTATGTCAGTCGTATCTTATATAAAAGCAACAAACATAGCAACTATTTTTTCCCATCTGCGATAAATATACGTTTTTTCCCTTTCATCATTAAGTATTTTTCTATTGGTAGATACAAATAGATTTTCTGAAAAATCCACGTACCGATCCAAAAACCAGCAAAAAAAGCAACCCATTCCAATAAAAAATATAAAACAGATCCTAGAAAAGCAAAAAAAACTGTCGCCAAAAACCAACTACAAACGGCTCCGAATACCCCAAATCCAATTCCTATCCACGAAATATCTATTGCCGACACAGGACATGTATTGACACATCTAAAACAACCGGTACAATTTTTATGCCATGATGGTCTGTCTTTAAAAATCCGAATCGTTTGACAAGGGCAGTCTCGTTCACACTTGCCGCAATGAATACATTTTGATGTCGAAATAAAACAATATGATAAAACATATCTCAAATAATATAAATAAGGGAAATAAAGTAATGCAGATAAAATAGCCGTTCTCTTTTTTTCTCCCGGAGAAGTAGTGTTATGATCTATTTCATTTAGTCCCATGTCTATTTGATCTATTGCTTTTTGGAAAATAAGTTGTTTTTGTTCTTCGGAAACTTGAGAAATAGACAACGGTAAATAAGTATCCGGCATGCGTATTAAAAGAGTTGTCATAACATTATACCCTCTGTCTTTTAAAAGGAAACTTCCGAAACGACGTCCTATTCCTGAAAATTGTCCGGCCACCGTCCAAAAAACAGCTTTTTTATTACCGGTTATCGGCATCAATTTTAACTTTTCAACAACCAAAGAAGGAACCCCGGCATAATAGATTGGAGACAAAAACATATCTATATCTGTTTTGGGCAAATCCATAGGCAAGGCTGTTTCAAGATTATGGCAAAAAGCAACTTCATGCCCTCTTCTTTCCAAAGCCTCTATAGTCCTTTGAGCGACCCAAAACGTATTTCCACATCCGGAAAAATAATAAATTCCAAACCGCATTATTTTCTCCTACTCATATAAACGAACAACTTCTTCTTCAGAAGGATAAACAGGTTCTATGATTTCTCGACACTTTCCTAAACGAAACGCGTCAAAAAGAGTATTTGATTTTAAAATATTATAATTATATCGCGCATCAACAAACGGATACGACATTATTTCATCTGCTTTTAAAAAATATTGGGCAGCTTTTTCAGTATCTTTTTGAACTCCGGTCCCGGTCGCATATAAAATCCCCAACATATTCATAGAATATGGATAGCCTAAATCCGCTCCGGCTTTTGCCCAAGAAAAAGCTAATTCATCATTTTTAGTATCTCCAGTCATATAATAATACGACCGAATACAAAACGCCTGCTCTTTTTTTTCAAAAGATAGCTTATCTACCGGTTTCTGAGTACTAATGTATGTGAATAAGTTTTTAACTAAAATATCATCTCCAACACTTCTGGAATTATAATATCTTTCTATTTCTTCCATTTGAGATGGGATATAATCAGATTGTTGGTAATTTCCAAGCAAGTAGAGCAATTTATTTTTTTTGTTATTTAGAGCCCACTGCCCCCAAGTGCTCCAATTTTTTAAAGAACATTCTTTTAACCCTTTAAAATCAATAGAAGGATCCTCCAACATTTCTACATTTCCCGCTATTTTTCTGCATACCTCTGGAGTAAATTGCAGTGAATATCTTACATTATCAGAACGAGTTTGTACCAGATTTGGATTTTGGCAGATATCAAGGCATTCTCTATCAGGACTTTTTAACAAAACATATCTTTCCGGTCCTTTTGTCAAAATCACGGCCGATGGACGAATTTCTCGTACGAAATAGCCGGCGGAAGTTAATTCCATAGGAGTAACAGTTTCTTCGTCCCCATTTTTATCCTGCAAAACAGCATTTTTAGAAGAAATACTCAATATGACATATGGCTTATCAGCTTGAGACTTATTCCAAGCTAAAACCCCTGGGCAATCACACATTTGAATAGATTTTGTATAATTGCTTTTGGGAGGATCGGAAGCTTCACAACTATACATTTTTTCCTGAAA
The DNA here is from genome assembly GCA_944392585.1 of uncultured Alphaproteobacteria bacterium. Classification (GTDB taxonomy): domain Bacteria; phylum Pseudomonadota; class Alphaproteobacteria; order CAAHEQ01; family UBA3637; genus CALXXA01. The sequence goes on from CALXXA010000020.1 coordinate 20,165, forward strand.
TTTCTCTTTCATTTTTTCCGGAGATAATTTTGAAGACAAATACAGACTTAAAACTCCATATGTCTCTTCAGCGGCGGGACATCCTTTCATTATAGCTTTCCACCAATAGGAATCAGCTAAAGCTTTCTGGTTATCACCCCCATTTAAGTACAGTAAAATTGCGACGGCATGAGCAGCTTCTACATTTCCTAAATCAGCCGCAGTTTTTAAATATTGTAGAGCTTTTTCCAAGTTTTTCTCAACCCATTTCCCGTTTAGAAAAGAAAATCCTAATTCTTGATAAGCTTTTAAAGCTATTTTTTCTTCTGGGGTTTTTAAGATTAATTTATCGGATAAATGAATTTTATCTACAATTTTCTGAAGATTTTCAATATATTTCTGATAATCTTCCTTATGTTTAAATTCTTGAGCTATTTCATAAACAGCCGGAATGTAGCCTGCTTGAGCCGCTTTTTCACAATAGAGGGAACTGTATTCATGAGTCGGATATTTCTGACATAAAATATACATTCCTTTTTTATAGTTATTTTTTGTCAAGAAAGGAGCCCAATTTTGCCATGCTTCGACCTCATCATCAAAGCCACACATGTCATAGATCCAATCCATTTCTTTGTTTTCTGCGATTTTTATTAAGTCTCTGCATCTGTCTTTTTGAAGAAGATTTTTTGCAAAAGTCTCTTGAACACAGATAAACCCGCAAAAGATTATTCCATAAAAAACATATACAAAAGCACGCATATAACTCTCCCTAAGGTTTTCTCCTTATTTTTACAATTTAGCACAATTTTCCGAAAGAACAACTAAAATATCTCGGAAGATATTATTTTTTTCTTGATTTTGAAGAAAAAAATAGATACGATTTTCTGTTAGGACGTGAAAAATGGCGGAACAAAACATATTGCCTCCTCATTTGGGGGATTATTTTGTAGAAATTACAGACACTTTTTTTACAGTTGTAAAAGACGATGTCATTATTGAGATAAATCCGGCGGGACTTAAGCTATTAAATCTTACTCATGACGAGGCGATAGACAAACCTGTTCTAGAGATTGTGGCCGACAATGACCAAGAAATTTTTCAACGTGCTTTATCTTGTAAAAAGCGCATAGATTACATGAGCGTTCGTTTTAAAAATAAATCGGGTTTTCTTATTGATATGTTGGTTCGCGTCTTTCCTGTTTTTGTCAATAACGAAAAATTATGTCTTATTGAAGCGCAAAATCAAATGCCGCTTATAAATTTAGAAAAAAAATGCAAATCATTAGAAGAACGTTTAATTAATATCTCTCCGATTGATGTTCAAACAAACCTTCCTTCTCCCGTTTTATTCAATGATCGTGTTGAACAAGCGATTCTAAGGGCTTTGCGTGAAGCCAAAGGAGTCTTCGCAGACATTAAAGCTTATTTTATGGTCGTCATTGTGACGATTAAAGGATTAGATGAAATTGAAACCCTTTATGGGAACGAAGCAAAAAGATTTGTTATAGAAACGCTTATTTCCCGTTTTAAGTCCAGTATTCGTAGTGTAGATACGATAGCTAAGGCGCCTGGTAATTCTTTTTACTTTCTATTTGAAAATGTACGAGACAAACAAAACATTTATATTATAACCAGCAGATTACGTAATTGTATTAATTTACCCATTGTTTTTAAAGATAATCAACTACATGTTGATTTAGAAATAAGCTTTTCGACCTATCCAGATAATGGAACAAGTCCGATGGCTTTAATTAAATGGGCTAAACTTAATAATAAGTCCTAGGATAAACACTCCCTTCTGGAGCGATGGGAGTGCTCTGTCTTCCACAAGCCGTCAAAAGCACACTCATAAATAAAATAATAAAAAAAAGTTTTGTTTTCATATTCAGAATCCTTTATTATTTTGACATGGTAAAATATATTTTTCTTTTAACTGTATTAGCTTATTTTTCTTGTTTTGGCAATTTAAAAGCGCAAGAAGAAATAAAATCTGAAAAATTCATCATATATTCAACGCCTAAACCAATTCCTAATACCATTTACTATGATTTACAGAATCGACAGCAAACATTAAGCGCTTTTCATGGGAAAGTTTTACTTATTAATTTTTGGAGACCAAATTGTCGTCTTTGTTTAATGGAGCTCCCTTCACTAGATCAACTTCAAAAAGATTATGCTTCAAATCTTCAGGTTTTAGTAATTGCCGAAGAAACAGATATTAAATCTATTAAGGAAGCCTTATACACACGCCGGCTCACAAACTTTTCTGTTTTTTACGACAAGAATAAGAAACTACTCACAGCCTTCGGAGGACAAAAAGTTCCTCGCACTATTTTAGTTGATAAGACTGGGAAAGAAATCGGATACATTCAAGGATTAGCTGACTTTAACGCTCTTTCTCTAAGAGAACAAATAGACAAATTATTGTCTCAATAAATCTCCTAAAGAATAAAAAAATTTTATTTTTACAAAAGATGTCACAAAATCGTCATGAAAAAAAGTTTGCTTTTTTTATGAAATCTGTTATCTTTTGCTCATTTAGGCAATAAAAGAAAAGGGAAAAAAATGACTGAAGGATTAATGAAAAACAAACGTGGTTTAATCATGGGCGTGGCAAATGACCACTCTATCGCTTGGGGAATCGCTAAAGCCGTGGCGGATCAAGGGGCAAAGTTAGCTTTTACTTTTCAAGGAGAAGCCTTGGAAAAAAGAGTCCGTCCTTTAGCCGAATCAATTGACAGTCATTTACTAATGCCTTGTGATGTCACAGATTCCTCCAGCATGGACTCTGTTTTCAAAACATTAAAAGATACATGGGGAAGTATTGATTTTGTTGTTCATGCCATTGCTTTTTCCGATAAGAATGAACTTAAAGGTCGATATGTTGATACGACGCCAGAAAACTTTTCTAAAAGCATGCTCATATCGGCATATTCTTTTACAGATGTTTGCAGACGCGCCTCAGAGTTAATGCCGAACGGAGGTTCTTGTTTAACCTTAACTTACCTGGGCGCCGAAAAATATATTCCTAATTATAATGTTATGGGAGTCGCCAAAGCTGCCTTAGAGGCCTCCATACACTTTATTGCCTACGACTTAGGTGAGAAAAACATCCGTGTCAATGCTATTTCCGCAGGACCTATTCGAACTTTAGCTGCCGCGGGAATCGGAGACTTTAAACATATATTATCATGGAATGAATTAAATACACCATTGCAAAGGAATGTTACAATAGAAGATGTTGGAGGAACCGGTCTATATTTACTAAGTGATTTGTCTTCAGGAGTTACCAGTGAGATTATTCATGTGGATGCCGGATATCACAAGCTTGGAATGATTAATCCTAGAAATGCTCATAAAACGGCTGAATTGCTTGCGAACTTTAATATCTAACGACATACTTTTCATTTTAAAAAGCTCCTTTAATAAGGAGCTTTTTCTTTTTACAAAATTTTTTACTCTTTTTTCTCTTTATTTTGTAACTGTACGGCCTGTAACTGATCGATATACGCTGCCAACACGTCCATACATTGCATTAGTAAGTTAGGATTATGCTCTTTATTAGCATCTTCAACTCCTTTTAGATAAGCGTCTTCTTCCATAAGGCGCCGAGATCCCTCCCCTTGCGTCTGATCGCTCACTAAAGTTGAAAAGGTTTCCCCTCTTCCTGAGGCTGTCGCGTAATATCCCAAACAATAAGATAAATTTATATCTATTGAATTTTTCTGTTCCGGAGAATCAGAAAATTGTTTCTCTGTTGTTTTATTTTCCTGGATAATTTGCATCGCCTCCACGGTTCCTTGAACCAGCCCGGTACAAAATAACTGCGTTTGAACGGAATTCCCCTGATTTAAAGCATCTTGTTGCCCTTCTTTAAAAGAAGGCATTTTAGAGAAAGGCTGTTTTGCTCCCAAACTCTTGCTATTATCATCAAGGAACTGAATTAAATCTGAATTTTCAACATCTTTTGTTGTTGCGTCATAATATCCTAAGCAATAAGCGAAACTGATTGAACTGTCCGTTTGCGACAATGTCATTAAATCCGAAGGAGATTTCTCTGCTTGACCCATTGTTGCTGTAAATAAAAAAATGAATAAAATAAATTTTCTCATAATCCCTCCTTATTTATCAAAGGATAAGACAAAGAATTTCTTTTGTAAAGGAATGTTTTGTTGAGTTCATTATTTTTTAATTTTAGTAAAAACATATATTTTACATAAATAAAAATTAACTATTAATAAGATTAAAGAAAATTAAGTTATAAGAGCTTATATAAGAGAAAATAGATTTCAAGAGAAGAAGTGAATTTTTTAAGAGAGCGAAATTTTTAATGGCGGGAGTGAAGGGGCTCGAACCCTCGACCTTCTGCGTGACAGGCAGACGCTCTAACCAACTGAGCTACACCCCCAATCTGATGGGTATTTTTATCAGATTTTAAAAACAAATGCAAGATTTTTTTTAAAAAAAGAATAATTTTTTTTAAATTCTTTTAAAATCCGAATTCTGAATACACTTTACCGAGCTTCCAATTTTCAATAAGATTTTTTTGAGAAGGAACAATAGAAGAAGGCAAGCTATCTAAATTAAAAAATTTCCATTCTTGACACTTATACGGTTCTCTATTTATTACTTCTCCCTGCCATTTTTCTGCTAAGAAAATAAAATTTACAAACTCATCTCGGCACTCTTTTGTATGCAAGTATAACACCCCTACAAATTCTAAAGATTCTAAACGAAAAGTTATTCCGATTTCTTCTTTAGCCTCTCGGATTATACCAGACAAAGGAGTTTCCCCTTTTTCCACATGCCCTCCTGGAAGAGCCCATAAACCATCCATCATCCCTGTGTTTTGACGTTTTCCCAAACAAATTTTCCCTTCTTTGAGTAATAAAAGAAGAGAAACAGATCGAATTTTATTTCTTCCCATTCGTCCCTCCCATGATATGTTGTAATCCGATGAAGGCCCTATGATGGGTTATGACTACATAAGTCGGCATTTTTTGCATAAATTCGGTTCTACGCCCTTTCTCTTCAAAACGTTCCCTGAAATGAGATTCCTTAAATATATCTAAAACCCCTTTTTGACGAATAATTCCGCCGGTAATATATGTTCCTCCGAAAGCGCTTAAAATCATAGCCATATTTCCGGCAACGACTCCCAACCAATCAAACATTTGAATAACAGCCTTATATGGAAGGACTTTTTTTTCTAAAGCCTCTCCCATAATTTCCTCTGGCGTCAAGGCCTCTTTTGAAGTACCATGCAAAGCACATAATGCTTCATAAATTAAGCTTAACCCTTTTCCGCAAATCACTCGTTCTGCCGAAATATGATTATATTGATGCCGTAAATAAGAATATATTTCAAACTCTTCTTCCGTTTGAATTGGAATACTGACATGTCCTCCTTCTGTTGCGATACTCCGCCAACCGTCTCCTATAGGAATTAAATATGTTGCCCCCAAACCCGTTCCCGGTCCTAATACGGCTTTTGGATATTCATCAATAACTTCACCATCTCCTATTTTTAACAAATCCGCCGAAGAAAGATATGGAATTGCCATTGCCTGAGGCTCAAAATCATTAACAACTTTAAGTTCTTTTAACCCAAGGCGTTGAATTAATTCCGCTTTTGAAAAAGACCATTTATTATTTAAAAACACAAACCTATCAGAGATAACCGGACCGGGAACTCCCATAACTATCCGACGTGGCAATGGTTGACTTATTTGTTTTTTATATTCTTCCATAACCGCATATAAATCAACGTAATCTTGTGTTTGGAAACTCCTCACAGGAGACATTTCCCCGTCAAAAACAGAAAACCGAATATTTGTTCCCCCCATATCAATCATTAAAAACGGTTCTGCCATTTAAAACCCCTCCGGTATTCTTGAAAAAACACACATCAAATTATTAATCATACAACCGAATCCACCCCTAAATTTATTCCAACCTTCTTTTATCGCCGCTTCCTGAATACAATTTATCATCATATCAGAACATTTATCTGTAATTTCTTTATTTGAAAAAACCCATATCATAAAACCCATTACGAATAAAACAAATCCTGTTAACAGAGCCCCTTTTTTAATTTTCATTTTTTCCTCTTACTCTTTTATCTTTCAGCCTTGAAAAAGCCGGTATCAAAGCTCCCTTTTCAACATATACGCCGGTTCCGAAGAAAACACAAGGTTCGACTACGACATCTTTTTCTATTTGAGTATCAAAAGAAAAATATGTTGTCTCCGGATCCTTTAATGTAACCCCTCTCTCCATAAAAAACAGGCGTTTTCTTTTTTGGAAAACCTTCTCTGCTTCAGCTAATTCTTTTCTTGAGTTAATGCCTGCAACTTCTTCTTTGTCTCCTAATATATATCCGACCTTTAAACCTTTCTTTTTAGCGATACCTACAATATCCGTCAAATAAAACTCTCCGGAAGCTGTCTGATTTTTCACCTGCTTTAATAGTTCTAATAAAACCCGCCCATTAACGCACATTACGCCTGAGTTACATAATCGAATCCGCCGCTGTTCCATTGTAGCGTCTTTAAATTCCACTATAGCATTTAGTTCTCCATCATTAATCAGCAATCTTCCATAACATCCTGGATTATCCGGTTCAAAGCCAATAACGACAACATCAGTTCCTTCTTCACAAACTTTTTGAGTTTTTTCCAAAGTCTCTTTTGTGAACAACGGATGATCTCCGAATAAAATAAAGCATGTACCATCAAAAGGAGCTATCATATCCGCCGCAGCCAATGTCGCATGAGCTGTTCCCAGAGCTTGTTCTTGAATAAATATCTTATAAGGTTTCACAGCCTCTTGAATGACAGACATTTCTTTTGATATAACAAACGCAATTTCATCTAATTTCATTTGTTCAAGAGTATAAAGTATTTCTTTAATAATAGGTCTCCCCCCTATTTCATGCATAACTTTAAATATATTTGAATTCATACGCACACCGTTACCGGCAGCCAAGACAATAGCTTTTTTCATTTATTCTCCTTAAATAACAATTCCATGATCGACCGCAAAATTTCGTAATTTTTCTCTTAAAGAATGAGATTTTGAAGACAATATAGACAACAAATACTCTCGTACTTCCGCAGCATTCATAGATAAGACCATTGCCTTTACAGCGCCTAAAGAGGAAGCATTCATTGACAATCGTCTAATTCCTAAAGCCACTAAAGCCATCGCGTCAAGAGGTTTACCTGCCATTTCTCCACAGACGGAACATGGAACGTTAAATTCTTCACAAGTATCCGCAATATACTTTAGAGCTCTTAACATAGGAGCCGATAAAGCATCATATCTTTCCCAAATTGTAGGATCACTTCTATCGGTAGCAAATAAAAATTGAGACAAATCATTACTTCCAATTGATATAAAATCAACCAGCGGTAACAATTCTCGCAACTGAAAAGTTAAAGAAGGAACTTCCAACATTGTTCCAACTTTAATTGTCTTAGGTAAAGTTCTTCCTTTTTCACTTTCTCTTTGCAATTCAATTTCAAGTGTTTTTTTAGCATCAATAAACTCATCAATATCAGCAATCATAGGGAACATAATATATAAATCAGCACCATTAACCGCTCGAATAAAAGCTCTGAGTTGAGCTCTAAGAATAGAGCGTCTATCTAAAGAGATACGAATAGAACGCCATCCCATCGCCGGATTCTCTTCTGCTCGATGCTGTAAGTAGGGTAGGACCTTATCAGATCCTATATCTAAGGTTCTAAAAACGACCGGCTTTCCATTTGCATTAATCAGCGCACGTTTATATATTTCTGTTTGTGTTTGAGTATCAGGAAGTTGAGCTGTTGACATAAAAGGTAGCTCTGTTCTGTATAATCCTATACCATCTGCCATCCCGTCTCCTAAGGTTAACATATCGACTGCTAGTCCAGCGTTAATATTAAGAGAAATAGGAATACCATCCAGAGTCTGACACTTTACATCCTTTAATTTCTCATATTTTTTCCTTAATTTTTTCAACAAATCTAACCGAGCATTGAAATCCGTTAAAACATCTTCTGCCGGATTAACAAAAACGAATCCATTATCGCCGTCGACAGCGATTGTATCTCCTTTTTGAATAAAAGAATCAATCCCCGGAAGGCTCCCTATAACAGGAATGCCCAAAGATTTTGCGACAATAACAGCATGCATCGTCGGCGATCCTTCTTCCAACAAGACAGCTTTTATTTTTGTTCTGTCATAATCTAAGAATTCCGCCGGCCCCATGGACTTAGCAACTAAAATTGTATTTTGATTTAACCTCTTATTTTTTTCTATAATATTTCTACCAGCTAAATGTTGACGTAATCTATCCGCCAGGTCTTGGAAATCATGTATCCGTTCTTTTAAATAAGGATCCGCAATCATACTCATTCTCTCTGCGATATCGTCGGCTACTTTTTGGACAGATGCTTCTGCAGTTAATCCGGAGTGAATATAATCTGTGATTTTTTGTATCCACCCTTTATCTTTAGTGAACATACGATAGGTTTCAAATATCTCCGCATTTTCATCATTAATGTCCGGAGAAGCTAACATTTCTCCTAATTCCTTATCCATTTTTTCCAGAGCTATATTAAGACGTTTTAACTCTGTTCCTTCATTCGAAGAGACAACGTCTGTTACTCTTGCAACGCGGTTATGAATATACGCTTTCCCGACAGCCATCCCGGACACTAGGCGTACACCCTCTAATCTCGACTGCAAATCTTTTTTAGGTTTGACTATATGATCTGACTTGGATTCGAAATCAGCAGAGACAAGCATTTGTGCTAAAAGCATCGCGACTGTTTCCAATATATCTATCTCATCTTCTTCATAATCATGAGATTCTTCTGTTTGAACGGCTAAGACACCTAGTAACTGACTTCCCTTCAAAACCGGGACACCCATTAAAGATTTAAATAATTTTTCACCTGTTTCTGGTCTATATACAAAGCTCGGATGATCCCAAACATCTGGGAATGACAAAGCTTTCTTTTGTACAGCTATTTCGCCAATTAGACCTTCCCCCATACGCAGCATAGTCTCATGAACAGCATTTGCTTTCAGTCCGTAACTTGCAAATAATTCCAAAATATCTCCAGGTTGGAGAAAATAAAAAGAGCAAACGTGCGTATGAAGTTCTTCAGCGACAATTTCAACAATTTTATTCAATTTCTCTTGAACAGAAGTTTCTTGGATCATGACATCTCTTAACCGTTTCAGTAGACGGCGCGCAGAAATTTCTTGTTGAGTTTTCGTTTGCTCCATTTTAACCCTCGTTCAAGCGACTTTTCATTTTTTCAAGTGCTTTTTGTGTTTCGGTCACAAGCCGTTCAACTATTTTTTGCGCTGTTGTTTCCTCTTTGACAAGCCCTACAATTTGTCCAGCCATCACAGATCCATTATCAATATCTCCCTCTATTACTGCTTTTTTTAAAGCTCCTGCCCAAAACGTTTCGATTTTAGTACGAGCTTCTTCAATTGTCAATTGTTCATTCTCATAATCTTTTACAACATGTAACTGATATGATTCGAAGTCTTCATGTGCTTTATTGTATACAGATCGAACAGGAATAACAGGAAAAGTTGAAGATATTTGTTTTGTTGTAACGGCATCTCTTGATGTAGATCGTATGTAAGCTTTTTTAAAAGCTTGATGTACAGAACTTTCTTCTATACAAATAAAACTAGTCCCCATTTGACAGCCGGCAGCCCCTAATAATAAACACATGGCAATTATTTCTCCTGTTCCTATACCTCCCGCCACAAAAACAGGTACTTTTTGAACAAACGGCAAGACTTCTTGCATTAGAACTATTGTACTGACGGGACCGACATGACCTCCGGACTCATGACCTTCTATCACCAATGCATCCACTCCGTTTCTTATAAGCCACTTCCCTACGGCCGCAGTCGAAGAAAATGCCATGACTTTAATCCCTCCTTCTTTTAGTTTCTTTATCATTTCAACAGTCGGAACGCCCCCTGCCAAAATAACATGCGTTACTTTTTTCTTTACACAAACTTCTATTAATTCCATTATCTGCGGATGTAAAATAATTAAATTAACGCCAAATGCTTTTTGCGTTTTCCCCTGGGTCAGTTCTATCTCATTCGCCAACTGTTGCGGAGTAAAAGAACCGCAGGACAAAAAGGCAAACGCTCCGGCGTTTACCATGCCCGACACCCACTTAGAATCTGAAATAGAAGCCATCGCTCCACCGATAATCGGATATTTACTTCCTAGAAAATCCGTCCCTTTTTTTGATAACTTTTCTAATAAACTCAATTCAGTCATAATCTCCCTCTTTTAAATTTCCTTTATCAATACACTTTTTTATTTAAAAAGAAAAGAATTTTTCTTGACTATTTTTTAAAAAAACAATTAAATACATCATATATAAAGGATATATCATGACAGTAGTTTATAAAATCGGAGAAAAAGACCTTCGCCCTTGGGGAGAATGGGAAGTGATTGATGCTGGAACAAACTACATTGTAAAAAAAATTTGTGTTTTACCACATAAGAAGCTCTCGCTCCAATTTCATTCTCATCGAAATGAACATTGGATTATCGTTCAAGGAAATCCCTTAATTACTGTTGGAGAAAGAGTATTTACAGCGTCTCAAAATTCGACTATTTTTATTCCTGTGGGAGAAAAACACAGAATTGAGAATCAATCCGATTACTCGGTTCTTTTCATTGAAATCCAAACTGGAAATATATTAGATGAAAACGATATTATTCGTTTAGAGGATTCTTATGGACGTTTATAAATAAAATTGTTTTCTCTTCATATTTAACTATTACTTTACCTCTCCAAAGAGTTCTCAATATCATTCCATGGATCTCCTTCTCGTGTAATGATGGGTAAAAGAGAATATGTAACGATGTTAAAAAAATACGGATTTTGCATTATATCTTCCAAAGAGCTTAAATTGGCATTAAAATTAACTCGTAAGAAAGCTTTATATCTTTGAATATAAGAAGCTTTCTCTCGTAAGCATTTTAGGCACTCTTCATCTTTAGTCAAACAATGGCACATATTTTGATCTGTTTTTTTATTGTCAAAAAGGAACCAATCAAAGACAACTTCAAACAAATTTGTATTCACGTTATTAATAAAATAAATGTACACTTCTCCTGTTATCCCATTATTAAACAAAGTCAGAAGTTGATTTTCAGCTTGTTCTAAATCCTGTTGTAGGTTTTTATGAAGGAGTAAATAAAGTTTACTTCCTTCTGCCATTCTCATTTTCATTGTTTCATAGCTAGGCACAATTGTATATCGGAGCGTAATATACTCTTCAATTAAGTTCTCGGCAACCAACACTTGAGCAGAATAAATCGTCCGAGATAATTCAATAGGTTTGATAGCTTTATTAAACATGTCTAAGCGATATAAACCTGTTGAATAAAGATAGCGTTGATCAGCGGACACATTTTGAGGGGGAGGAGAATAAATAGAAGATGAAACAGAAGAAGCCATCTTTATATAAACAAATGCAAAGCCAAAGTTAAAAGAGATACTAATAAAAGCAATAATTGCCATGACACGAGAAGTTTTTAAATATCTTCTTTCTGGAAGAGCCTGAACATGCATTCGTTCAGGATACACCCCAATTACATCATTTGTTTGTTGTTTTTTATACCTTAAAACTTTAGAAAAGATAATTGAAAAAATGGGTGGCATATACTCCTCCTTTTGATTTTCATATTATCACAGGAAAAGAAAAAAACAACATGAAACTTTTTTAATAAAAAGAGCTTATTTTAAAATCAGTTGGATCAATTTTTATACTCTACTTATTCTAAAAGAAAGATTTTAAAAAGACTTTTTTTATTTAAGAGAAATTCTTCTATAAAAAATTTTTTACAAAAAGGAAAAAAAACGATTGATTTTTTCTTATGGATAAGTTATAAACATCTCATTATGTCATTGCCGACATAGCTCAGTTGGTAGAGCTACTGATTTGTAATCAGTGGGTCCGCGGTTCGAGTCCGTGTGTCGGCACCAGTTTCCAAGCCCTTGAAATTCAAGGGCTTTTTCTTTTATTTAGCCTATT
>CALXXA010000021.1 GCA_944392585.1 uncultured Alphaproteobacteria bacterium
TCTGCGGTCAAGACGGTTCTTGCACATGCCCGAATAACTTGATTTTGGATCCGGAAACAGGAGCATGCGTCTGCCCGGATGATGCGCCGAAATACAATGAGCTGGAAGACGGAACGGCTATTTGTTGTGAAAACAACTATATCGCCATAGACGGCGTTTGCCAAAGATTCTATTGCACCGGCGGTCCTCAATATTATAATTGTTATATTAATGATAAAAAATGTGGAGGGTATTGCAATTCATCGGGAACTTCTTGTTCCAATAGTCTTTGTATTAAAGAACGGTGCCTTGCCGATGAACCGTTTTCTTTAATTGAAGGAGAAGATACCTATTATGCTTGTAAACGAGATTTTGGAGATTATTATTGCTATCGGTTTGGGAACACGGGAGGGTATAAATGTAACAAGGATGGACAGAAATGTATGATAACAGACTCCTCATTGAGACAAACCGAAGGTGTATGCGATTCCCAAATCTGTGAAAGTTTTGGCGGAAGTTTGACTTACTGGTCAAGTGATGCTTTTAGTCAAAAACGTGGAGCGTGTAATTTTGGGAATGGATTAGTTTGTTATCCGACCAGTAATTACACAAAATGGACGTGTTTTAAAAATGGATACAGCTGTGGAAGCGGGTGTTCGGATCCACTTAACTGCGGGACTTGTTCTACGACACTTTGCCCCAAAGAAGGAATGGAATACAACCCCGATACAAAGCGGTGTGAGAATGAAACCACAGGAGTATATTGTACCGCAATAGATGGAAGATATAATCAATCTTGTTACAATTCTGAAGGGGAAAGGTGCGAAGGTATACAATACACCGGAATCATAATGTATGGAAGCTGTACGGAAATAAGTTGTCCGGAGGGATTTAAATACGGCTATGTCAGCGGAGGGAGATATTACGGATGTGTTAATGAAAATACAGGGATAGAATGTTATTTTAATTATTGGCATCAACCAACCGTGTGTTACTATAATGGGGAAAATTGTGGATATGAGTGTGACTATGACGGAACAAATTGCGAGATAGTTTACCTTCCGCAATGTTCGGAGTCAGGTGTTTGCCCGCAGACAGGATACAAGATGACAAACGGATGTGAATGCAAAGGGCAAGTAACAACGAAAGAAAACGGAGACAGTTATTGTTGCGCTCCGGGGCATGAATATCTGGAAAGCGGATGTTCTCAAATTTAAAAGAAATTTATCCCGCCACGGCATTTCCGCCAAAGCGGGATATACTCTCTGCCCGGTTTTGTACTCCCTTATTAAAAAAAACCGGGCTCTTTTTTATTTTTATTTCAAAAACATTACTTCCTTGGCATACAACGTAAAATTGGACGAAGCAGAAATCCCGGCATTATTCCCAAGAACCATCCCGCTACTGCCATCGGAAATGGAAACGCTATAATCGCTTTATTCTTCTCCAACCCTCTTTTTATCCGTAATGCCGCTTTTTCCGGACTCATTAAAAACGGCATCGGAAATTTGTTCACATCTGTCAACGGAGTCTCTATGAAACCCGGGCATATAACATTTATCTTAATCCCTTCATCAGAAAATCTTCCTCTCAACGCCTCTCCCCATGCCTTTAAACATGCTTTACTGGCAGAGTACGCAGGAGCTCCAGGTAAACCTCTATACCCCGCTATCGAAGATACAATCCCTATCTGCCCACAATGACGTTCCCTCATCCGTTCCAGTGCCGGCAATACCGTATTTAAAACACCGGTAATGTTTGTATTAAAAATCTGCCGTGTTTGAATAGAATCCTCCGCTCCCCCTAAAACTCCTCCAGATATACCTGCATTCGCTATAACTAAATCCAAAGGATGAAGCTTGTCCGCTTCCGCAATCGCCTCTTGAACCGCAAAAGCGTCCGAAACATCATATAAATATGTATATGTAATCGCTCCCTTCTCCTTACATAACTCCGCCGTCTTATAAAGTCGCTCCTTATTCCTACCACATAAAAAAAGAACAACTCCTTCCGCCGCATAACTCATCGCTACCGCTCGACCTAAACCGCTCGATGCTCCTGTAATAAAAATTGATTCCACTTCTGCCTCCTTAATTCTCCGGATGATCCAATGCTACATATGTCGGCCACTTGCCTTCTATTAAATTATCCATTGAAAAAACAGCTTGATTCATTAATGTCCTATATATCCAATAATTGGCCATTATCCTTTCGACAAAGCCTCGTGTCTCCCGAAACGGAATGCTCTCTATAAATAATAACGGATCATCATTGTACTTCATCCGCTTTTTTAATTTAATGAAACTTCCCGGTCCGGAATTATATGCAACTGCCGTGAAAATCAAATTGTTTTGAATATTCTTATCTTTCATTAACCATAATATATATTGTTGCCCTAATGCTAAGTTGTATTCAGGATCATTCAATCTTTTACGATCCCACTTCATTCCTAACGACTTCGCTAACTCACGAGCATTATCCGGCATTATCTGCATCAAACCAACCGCACCAGCACTGCTTGTCGCTCTTGCATTAAAACACGATTCTTGTTTCACAAAAGCAAAAACCAACGCCTTATCTACTTTCCACCCGTTCTGAGGCGTCCAATTCGGCGCCGGATAGCGACCACTTTCTTCATCGTCATCCAAACGACCGGAAATAAGTGTTAAATCTTCAGCTATCCCATTTTTTTCAGCGACAACAGACAACAATGCTTTTGTCGGTTGATCTGCCTTCAAAAATAATGCCGTCAGCTCTTGTTCCGCAAGCTTGTCTTCCCCTATTTGTTTTAATGCCAGCACTCGTTGAAACGTCGGATGTGAAAACGATTCTGTCACCTCATCTTCCGGAAGAACCGGTTTCTCCCAAGCCATATTTAAATCCTTTCCCAACGCATGAGTCGCCAAAATTCCATAGAAGGTCCTAGGATACCGAGCCGCTATTTCCAAATACGAATTAACAACAGCGAAATTCCCTAACTTCAAATTCGCTCGGCTTGCCCAAAAAGCGCCGGCTGCTTTTAAAAGCGGATACGCCCGCTGATGATTTGCTACTTTATCAAAATGATATGCTGCCGATTGAATATCTCCCGTTCGCCAATATGATAAGCCTAGAGTCCAGTCGCCTAAAGGTAACAAGTGTCCAGAGCGCTTTACTGCCGGAATTGCTTCTGCCACCACTCGATCATCCATCCCATCCAAAAAATATGAGAAAGCTAATGCTATATGCGCCGCATCATGGTCCCTTTTGTTAAACAAATTCTTCGCTTCCTTACTGTATATAAGTCTCTTTGCATTTAATGTCTGCCCCGCCTTTATATGCTTTACTATCTGTCGCATTGTTTTTTGTGCTGTTTTGCGACGCTCTCCTCCTAAATAAGAGAAAGAAAGATATTCTATGGAATCTATCGGTTCCGATCTAAAAACAACCGAGCAAGTTCCACTAGAATTTCCAAATAGTGGTTTCGGCTTTTTCCGAGGAAGTTTCGCATTTTTTTTCTGACCCAACGCATACATGCGAATCGCTTGCGGATGATCTCCGTATAACTTAAACCACTTTTCTATTTCAGAGGCTTTTGTCCGATATGTGACAGAAAAATATCTGTTTGCTAATACATGTCCCATCAATAACTTGTCTTGTAATTGAGCTATTTTTTTATCAGCCTCTTTCCAACGTTCTTTTTTTTGCAATTCGAAGATTTCTTGATAAAGAGATTGATCTGATAATGTCAATACTTGCGTGCGCTCCGCATGGGCAGATACTCCTACGAAGATCACAAAAAATAATACAAAAATTAAACGACGCATCCTTTATCCCTAATTGTATGTTATCGCCGATTTACAAAAACTTTCAGAAGCTCCTTTCATTTGACACGTCGTTGTTCTCAACTCCGGCTTATTCGTAATCTCGTCACAAACAGATCCTACCAATCCCGTATACGCCGCCCCGGATCGCTCATACGCTATATCCGAAAAAATTACATATGTCTCTACATCTCCCCACTTTAAAAAAACTTGTGCCTGCTCCAACGGATACTCCGTATAATTCGTCATCCCTATCTGAAACGTACAAAGCTTCATCCCTGAAACACTCTCATAAATCTTAAAGTCATCCGTCGTTACAACTAACTTATCTTGGTTATCTTCTCTCTTTTTTTCTTCCATCTGCTTCTCAAAAACTCCTAAATTCAACTTGTTATCTCCCTCATTAAGTTGTTTTTGTTGCTCCTGTTCCTTCCTCTGCTGCTCTTGACGTTGACGAAGCATATCCAATTGCTCGGGCGTTTGAGCTTGAACAAAAGTAGAATATAATATCACCACCATCATCATGCAAAAATATCTTATCATTTCTAATCTCCTTACTTTACTTTACTTCTATATAGAGTATACTACACATAAAAAACAAAATCGTAAAGGATGAAAGAATGAAATATTTCTTCTGCGGCATAGGAGGTATCGGTATGAGCTCAATCGCTCGGCTTTTAACTCTTCATGGACATACTGTTGTAGGATCAGACCGTAGTTTTGATCAAGGAATGAATCTTAAAATTAAAAAAGAATTAGAAAAATTGGGAATAGCTATTTTCCCTCAAAACGGATCCGGCGTCACTCCCAATGTTACATCTTTTGTTATATCGACCGCCGTTGAGACAACCGTTCCTGATGTTCAAAAAGCTCTTTCTTTAAATATACCTCTTTTAAAAAGAGCCGAACTATTAGCTTCTTTGTTTAATCATTCCGATGGAATCGCTATCGGAGGGACAAGCGGCAAAACAACCATTACCGCTATGACCGCTCATATCCTATATCATGCGGGACTGGATCCCACCATGATAAACGGAGGAATTTCCTTAAATACCTACCATAAACAAAAAAAATCCAACCTCATCTTCGGGAAAAGTAACGTATGCGTTATAGAAGCTGACGAATCAGATGGAACTATTAATCTATATACACCAAATATCGCTGTCGTTTCTAATATATCTTTGGATCATAAACCTCTTAACGAACTAGCTCTTTTATTTAAAAATTTTATTGCAAAGGCAAAAATAGGCGCCGTTATAAATGCTGATTGTCCTTATTTACAATCTTTTTTCTCCGCTCATCCTCATATAATATCTTTTTCAATATCTTCTTCATCAAAAGCAGATTTCAAAGCCTCCCAAATAAAAGAAACAAAAATAGGAACTTCTTTCCAAGTTAATCAATTAAACGCTTTCCTCCCTCTATTCGGAAAACATAATGTTGAAAACGCGTTGGCTGCCATGGCTGCTTGCTCTCTCATGAATGTTCCTCTGCATATCTCTATTCAAGCTCTCAAATCTTTTAAAGGGACAAAAAGACGCATTGAATGCATCGGAAGCACTAACAATATCCATATTTTTGATGATTATGCTCATAACCCCGAGAAAATTAAAGCAACTTTAAGAACTCTACGGCAGAAAAATCATCGCTTGTGGATTTTCTTCCAACCTCACGGATTTGCCCCGACAAGACTCATGAAAAAGGATCTTATCCAAGTTTTTCAAACAGAAACATTTCCTCAAGATGTTATCTATTTTTCTCCTATCTTCTACGCAGGAGGAACTGTCGCTAAGGATATTTCTTCCACAGATTTAATTAATGAATTAACTTCTCATGGGAAAAAAGCTTTCTTAGCCGATTCAAGAGATATTTTTTTAAAAGCTGTTTTAAAAGCAACTCCGGGAGATAGAATCGTTATTATGGGAGCTCGAGATAATACATTAACCGATTTGGCTAAGGATACATTAAAAACACTAAAGGAGAATATAAAATGTTAACTGTTGGTCTTTTTAATCCCTCTAGTCCCTCTTCAACGCCTATTCAAATTGACTTAATTGAAAATTGGTTTCGTAAAATGGGATTGCAAGTAGTCTTGGCTCAACATTTATTAAATACAAATCGTTTCCTTGCAGGAACAGACGAAGAACGTACCCGGGATATTCACGATTTTTTTAATGATCCAAACATAGACTTACTTATTGCTCTAAAAGGAGGATATGGCTCCGGCAGACTTTTAGATTTATTAGACTTTGATTTAGTACAAAAAAAAGCAAAACCTCTGATTGGGTTTAGCGATACGACGGCCTTACAATTAGGTCTTTTTGCAAAAACCGGTTTAGTTAGCTACACAGGATTGTCTCCCAGGAAGGATATTACAGATTTAGGAGTCAACAAACTTATAGAACAAAGCTTTAAAATGTGTTTGGCTCATAATTCTTTTTCGTGTTCCGTCCAACCGATGGGGAAACCTAAAAACATTCAAGGAGTTCTTATGGGGGGAACTTTATCTCTCATTAACGAATTAATAGGAACGCCTTATCAGCCAGACTTTTCTGGAAAAATCTTATTTATTGAAGATGTTATGGAAGAACCTTATAAAATTGACCTTATGTTGACTCATCTCAGATTAGCCGGAATTTTTAATCAGGTTAACGCCGTTGTTTTCGGAGATTTTTACAAATGTTTCTCTAGTGATAAAAATGACGGGACAATTCAAGAAGTTTTAAACGATTTACATTCCCGTCTCCCCTTCGTTCCGATGTATCAAGGATTAAATTACGGACATGGAGACAGCCGCATATTATTGCCAATCGGTCTGAAAGGAACAATCGATCAAAACAATATTTTATTCTTTCATTATTAAGAAACGGGAGCCCATAAAACATCTTCAATTGAGGTGGCTGCCGTAATTAACATGACCAAACGATCCACTCCAATCGCATTTCCTGCACATTCCGGCATGTAAGAAAGAGCATCCAAAAAATCTTCATCCAAAGGATAGCGTTCCTTATATAATTTTTCTTTCATCATCATATCATATTCGAATCGTTGACGTTGTTCTACGACATCCGTTAATTCCGAAAAAGCATTACATATTTCTACGCCACAAATATATGCTTCAAATCTTTCAACAACGCGCGGATCAGATTCCTTCTGACGAGCCAATGCCCCTAAACACGTCGGATAATCATATAAAATTACTGGGATGCCATCTCCTAATTTATCCTCAATGCGGTTAAGCATAATACGAAAGAAAATATCTTCCCATCTATCCTCATCTGTACACATTATCCCGATTTTAAGAGCTTCTGCTTTCAAATACTTTGGATCAGGTTCCTTCGTCGGCTCATCAGGGATTGTTCGCATTATATCAATCCCTGTATATTTTAAAAAAGCCTCTCGAACAGTTAATCTCTGCCATGGTTGAAACGGATCGGAACTTCTATCGCCGCTATGCAATACATTCACTTGACACGCTTTTGCACATAACTTCACCAACTTTTCTGTATCTTCCATCATGTCCTTATAAGTAGCATTGGCACGATACCATTCCAACATCGTAAATTCCGGATGATGCGTCAGAGACTTCGCTTCATTTCTATAAACTTTACAAATTTGAAAAATACGTGGTAATCCTGCTGCTAAAAGTTTTTTCATCGTAAATTCCGGAGAAGTATGCAAATAATACTTTTCATACATGTTATTCAGGGGATTGTATAAAGCTGTTTCAAAAGCCTTTAAATGAACCTCCAATCCAGGAGAAATCTGTAAAGCCGGTGTTTCTACTTCGAAAAAATCTTCTTTTTCGAAAAAATCACGTATCTCATGAATAATACGATTTCTACTCATTCTTTTATCATTATTTCTTATATACAATTCCGGATTCCACCACTTTTTTTGATGATATCTCATTATCTCTCTTGCCTTTCTGTTCTTTATATAGTATACTCCCTTCGGAAATTAGTTAACAGAGATACCATAAAATGAAACAACAAGCAAATCAAATCAGACCAGGATGGGTCATTGAAAATAACTCAAAACAATGGCTCGTTACAAAAATAAATATCGTCCAACCCGGAAAAGGAGGAGCCTTTATCCAAGTGGAAATGCGCGATATCAATAGTGGAATTAAAACTCAAACTCGTTGGCGAACAGCTGACACTGTCGAAAAATTAATGAGTGAAGAACATGATTGTCAATACTTATATAAAGACGGGTCTAATTTAATCTTTATGAATATGGAAAATTATGACCAGTTTGAAATTCCTGTTGACATCATGGGAGATCAAGCAGCTTTCTTACAAGACAATATGGCCGTAACCGTTAACTTTATCGAAGGGAAACCATTGTCCGTTAATTTACCTCCGCATGTTATTTTAACCGTTACCGAAACAGAACCTGCTTTAAAAAATCAAACGGCAACAGGGTCTTATAAACCTGCCGTCTTGGAAAATGGAATAAAGACAACTATTCCTCCTTTCGTTAACGTAGGTGAAAAAATTGTTGTGTCTACCGCTGATTGCAGTTATGTAGAAAGAGCTAAATAAATGGTTTTATCAAAAAATTTATCTCCCTCTAAAACTGATCATAAAACGACTCTCTCTTCCTTTCGTCGTAGGCAGTCTCTTGAAAAATTAGAGACGAGAGAACAACAGCGTATTTCTTCTCTATCTGCGATCTTAAATGTCATGATTAAAGCGGCTCATAAAGCCGGAAGAAATATGACCCGCGATTTCGGAGAAGTTTCTCAATTGCAAGTTACACAAAAAGGGCCCGGCGATTTTGTCTCGAATGCAGATATCAGAGCTGAAAAAATCTTAATGGATTCTCTATCCGAAGCCAGACCCGATTATGGTTTCATTTGTGAGGAAAAAGGATATATTCCTCCGAAAAATGACTCCCCTTATACTTGGATTATAGATCCTATTGACGGAACGACAAACTTTATCCATGCAATCCCTTATTTCGCAATCTCTATTGCCTTGCGCGAGCATAATGATATTATCGCCGCAGTCTTATTCAATCCCATATCCAATGAACTTTATTATGCAGAAAAGGGACAGGGGGTGTTCTTAATGACTTCTATGGGAAGCAACCGTCTACGTGTCTCCTCCAGAATTAACCTGTCAGAGTGTTTAATTGGACTCACAGGCTTCAATGAAGCAGGGAAAAAAGAACTATTGGAAAAAATCGCAGGACAAGTCGCCGGAATCCGTCATATAGGATCCACAACACTGGAACTCGCCTTAGTGGCAGCAGGAAAATTAGATGCTTTTATTACCAAAAATGCTAATTTATGGGATATTGCCGCTAACTATCTTTTTATTCGAGAAGCCGGAGGGAAACTCTCTACTCTTTCGGGGAAAACAGATTTACAAAGTCTGATAAAGTCTGAATATATCATAGCAAGTAATATCTCTTTGATGACAAGTATACAAAAAAAATTAATAAAAAAGGACGGAATATGAAGAAAAAATTAATATATTTTTTCTTTTTTATCATCATCTCTTTCCCTTGTATATCTCAAGAAATAAAAAAAATTCAAATTCCTTTTTTACCTTATCTTCAATTAAACAGAATGCATCCTCCTTCAAATTCTGTAATTTCTTTCCATGATGCATCTATTTCGGCGAATAAACTTTCTTCTATTTTTTTTGTTCCAAACGTTTCTGTAACCATCCGAAAACAAGATCTTCCTAAACTTAAAGAAATTGCGAGAAGAGTTATTCAAAAAGGTATTCATATTCGCGTAATCGGATATAAAAGTTCTCAAGTTTTACCTCCTGTTGTTAAAATCCGAGTAGAAGCTGTAGTTAATACTTTGAAAAGGTTTGGAGTAAATTCAAGCGCTATAAAAACTTCTTATAAGATTCAACAAAATAATATCATTTCAGTTCATCGTGTAGATATTTTTGAATAAACCACTTGCTTTTTTTTTCATTTTCGTGTATAAAGAGCTTTTCAAGTTAAAATGGAGAAAAATTATGAAACAAGGCATTCATCCAGATTATCATAATGTCACCTTAGTCTTGACAGATGGATCTGAAATTAAAACAAGATCAACAAAAGGAAAAGAAGGCGACGTTATTCGTTTAGATATCGATCCTTTGGCTCATCCGGCATGGACTGGAATTCATCGATTAATTGATACCGGTGGACAATTAGCAAAATTTAATAAACGTTTTGCCGGATTCGGAACAAAAAAAAGTTAAAAAAACTCCCCCATACGAGGGGTTTTTTTATATTATAGATAAAAATGTTCTTTATATACCTCCTATATTGGGCTTAGGGGAACATTATGGCTTTTTCGAGGTATTTATTTCTGATAAAAAGTATACTTTTATTATATAAATAATCTTTAAGTAGTATCGAATTTTAATTTTTTCTCTTTAATTTCTTAGTTAATTCTTCAACAAAAAACATGTCTGCCTCAGGCCACCTGTATTCTTTCATCTCGTCGAAGGTAACCCATGCGTATTGTTCGTGGTCACAAATTAAAATATCTCCCTTCCCATCCCATGTAGCTTTATATAAGTATATATGTAGTTGAGAATTTTTATAATTAACGATTACCTCTGATATATATTCTTGAACATTAATGTCAATATTAAATTCCTCATTAATTTCCCGTTTTAGACACTGCTGACAAGATTCTCCGGGTTCAATCTTTCCCCCTGGAAATTCCCAAAGTCCCCCGAAACTTTTATCTCTACGTCTTTGAGCGATTAAATATTTTCCTTTATGAAATATAAGTCCTGCCGTTACTGTAATTATTTCCATAAACACTCCTTATGACAAAAAGTATATCATATTTTCATAAAGAATAAAAATAAAAAAATTTTTTGACAAATGAGTAATTTTAATGTAAAAGTAATAGGTATATGTTGGTCCCGTAGCTCAGCTGGATAGAGCAACAGCCTTCTAAGCTGTGGGTCGCACGTTCGAATCGTGCCGGGATCGCCAAAAAACCGCTCTGTTAAAGAGCGGTTTTTTATAAGAATCCAATATTAAACTTAATTCTATCATTAAAATAAGAAATTCACTTCGTTGCTTCCATTTTTTTTAAGTCTTGAAAGAAATAAAACGATAATAAAATAGAAATAATCGTTGTTACCAAATCTGCAATCGGTTGTGCGTAAATATACCCGTTAAAAGCAAAATAATGATTTAATATCAATAATAACGGAATAAAGAACAGAATTTGCCTCCCTAAAACCAAAAACATAGCTAACATGGCTCTTCCCGTCGCCTGAAAAGTCTTCGTAATAGTAAATTGAATACAAAGAAAAGGGAGAACCCATAAAAAAGCATGAATCATAGAGGCTCCGACTTGAATAACTTTAGAATCATCTATAAACAACGCCATAATTTGTCGCCCAAAAAAATACAATATCGCCGTGGCTATTAAAGACAAACACGTTCCATATATCATTGTTACCTTAAAAGAAGCGACCAATCTTCTAATATTTTTTGCTCCGAAATTATATCCTGCAAAAGGTTGATACCCTTGAGCTAAGCCCATTATCAGAAATAAAACAACTCCGATTACACGCATTTGAATCCCATTCGCCGAAATAACTTCTTCTCCATAGACGCTTCCTATGTTATTCGTTAAAACACTTGAAAAACCCACGACCAGCGTGCATAAAGATGATGGAATTCCAATTGCCAATATATTATAAATCATTACTTTATTCGGTTTAAAATAATGAAGGCTTAAGGATAAAAAAGATTTCCCCTTTATAAAATAGAATAAATAATATACGCAAGCTATTATATTCCCGATTAAGGTAGCTATGGCAGAGCCCTTGATTCCCATTCCCATTTTAAGAATAAATAAATAATCTAAAACAATATTAGAGCTAATTCCCAAAAAGACTCCTATCATTGCTTGTTTAGTCGCTCCTTCCGAACGAATCAGCCCGGCTAAAGTAACCTGTAAAATAGGGAAAAAACTCAAGGAAGACATGATTATTAAATATTCTTTCGTATAATCTAAAGTCCCTTGTATTGCTCCAAACCATCTTACAATTCTATCTATATATATCCCGAAAAAAATTGTTAAACATATTCCGAAAAAAACAAATAAATAAAAACATGTGGAAGAAGCTCTTTTAACTTCCTCCATTTTATGCGCTCCTAACTGACGAGACACATATGCGCCTCCTCCGACAGAAAAAATATTCCCGACAGCTTGGAAAACCATAACAATCGGCATAGCGAAAGTAATCGCGGCGATCATATCCGTATTTCCTGTTTGTGCAATAAAAAAAGTATCTGTCAATCCATATATAAGCTGAACAAGCATTGCCAGCATAGAGGGAAGTGCCAGAACCAAAATTGCTTTTGGAACTGGATAATTTTCCATAATTTCAATTCTACTTGTACGCATTTTTTACCTTTTTCGCTACTTTAAAAGATAAAAGAAGATTCGTAAAGTCTATTTTCTTAAATTCTTTGGAAGCGTTAATCCATCTTGGAACCGGATTGTTGAATGAGATCCATCACAAAAAGGCTTATTACAAGATTGACCACATCTGCATAATGTTTGCCTATTTCGTATTTCATAAAATTGACCTTTCGCATCTTTAACGGGAATATTCCCTTTTACGTACAAAGGACCGCTTATACCTAATCTTGGATCTTCCAAAACACTAATAGATTTTTTAAGTTTTAGTTCTAAAATATTTCCTGTTTTGTTATCTTTTATTATTAATCGTCCGGCAGGACATCTCCGAGCTTCTATCAGAGCTATTTTTTGAGATTTCTCATCATTTTGTTCAATTAAATTCCAAATTTTCCCGAAAGCGTCACAGAATCTTGCGAAAGCACAATATACTTCATTATCCAGCAACGTATATTGAAGTCCCTTATAAACTTTTACATTCTTAATAATAGGTTCTTTTGAAGCTGTTTCTGTTCCATTAAACCCACACTTATGGCTTCCGTCGCAAAAAGGCTTCTTTTGAGACTGCCCGCATCGGCATAATGCAATTGGTTCTTTTGAATTCATTTCATTATATGTCTCTCCTTTTAGATATGACCAAGATTGACCATATTTATTTGGAGTAATAATCTCTTGTTGAACAGGAGGATTCCCGAAAACCAAATAAGGTCCATCTTTTGTAACTTCGATATAAACTGTGTTTTGCTTTTTTCTTTTTTTTGGTTTTTGTTTTTTCATTTTTAAATATCCTTTTTTTTAGATAGAATTTTTTTATAAAAAATCAAGTCTTTGTTTATGCGACAAAAGAATCTGAGAAGAACATAAAAATGAATACACGCGAAAAACGTTATTACATTTAAGTTTTTTTGCTTTCAAAAAGAAAAGGGACTTTAAAAGTCCCTTTTTCTAACGGATTAAAGGTTTATACTTAATTCTATGCGGTTGATCGGCTACAGCTCCTAAGCGCTGTTTTTTATCGGCTTCATACTCTGCATAATTTCCTTCGAACCAAATGACCTGACTATCACCTTCAAAGGCCAGAATATGCGTTGCCAATCGATCTAAGAACCACCTATCATGAGAAGTAATAACAGCGCATCCAGGGAAATGGATCAAGGCGTCTTCTAACACACGCAAAGTATCAACATCCAAATCATTTGTCGGCTCATCCAATAAAATGACATTTGCTCCTTTTTTTAGCATTTTTGCCAAATGAACTCTATTTCGTTCTCCTCCGGACAATTGTCCGACTTTTTTTTGCTGATCAGGTCCTTTGAAGTTAAATTGAGCAACGTATGACCGTGATTGAACTTCTTTTTTCCCTAGCAGAATAATATCCTTTCCATCTGATATTTCCTGCCAAACAGTATGATTTGGGTTCAAAGAATCTCGAGATTGATCGACATATCCCAAATGAACAGTTTCACCCAATCTGAAAGTTCCCGCATCAGGATTTTCTTGCCCTGTGATAATACGCATTAGAGTAGTTTTTCCGGCTCCGTTTGGTCCGATGACACCGACAATTCCTCCTGCGGGCAGATTAAAAGTTAAGTCGTCAAACAGTAACTTATCGCCGAAGGCTTTTTTCAAGTGTTTTGCTTCGATAACGACATCGCCGAGACGTTCTCCGGCAGGAATAATGATTTGAGCAGTTGTCGGAGCTTTCTCGTTTGCTTTTCTAAGCAGTTCATCATAAGCCGCTATACGCGCTTTTGATTTAGCCTGTCGAGCTTTAGGGGATTGACGTATCCATTCCAATTCTTCTTTTATGGATTTTTGGCGAGCGGTTTCTTCTCGTTCTTCCTGAGCGAATCGTTTTTCTTTTTGTTCCAACCATGAAGAATAATTTCCCTCATAAGGAATTCCTTCTCCTCTATCCAGTTCCAAAATCCATCCTGTCACATGATCCAAAAAGTACCGATCATGAGTAACCATAACAACTGTTCCGGAATAATCTTTCAAGAATCGTTGCAGCCATTCAACACTTTCAGCATCTAAATGATTTGTCGGTTCATCCAACAAAAGCAAATCAGGATGAGATAACAAAAGACGACATAAAGCAACGCGACGTTTTTCCCCTCCGGATAATTTTGTTACGTCCCAATCTCCCGGAGGACATCGTAAAGCATCCATAGCAATTTCAATTGTTCTTTCCAGTTCCCAACCATTACAAGCATCAATTTTTTCTTGAAGAATTGCTTGTTGCTCTAACAAAGAATCCATATCAAC
>CALXXA010000022.1 GCA_944392585.1 uncultured Alphaproteobacteria bacterium
TGGTGTCTCCGGTGCGTAATCCGAAGCGCTTGATTTGATGAGGCGCTATGTATATATCGTCGGGACCCGCTAAGTAATTTGACTGAGCAGAACGTAAAAAACCGAAACCGTCAGATAAAACTTCTAACACGCCGTCTCCGAAAAGTGTCGTTTCCGTTGCAGCGATTTGCTTTAAAATAGCAAACATTAAATCCTGCGTTTTAAGTGTGGGAGCGTTTTCTATTTCCAGTTCTTCCGCATAAGCTAATAATTCCGCGGGAGATTTTTTCTTAAGTTCTTGTAGATGCATAAATATGTCCTTGGAAAATAAATAAGATAATTTTTGATGATATGATTAAAAAAGCGAATGCTTTTGGAGAAAAGTATAAAGAAAATAAAAAAAAGTCAAGTAAAAATAAAAAAAGAGGAAAAAGTTTTCTCAACAAGAGGATAAAAAGCTTTTAAAAGGAGCTTTTTATTTTTTACCATTGATTGAAGTGAACTTTTTGAGGATCATAACGTTTTGTGGGAGCACCGATGGGGCGGGAAGGTATCCCGATGGCAATTAGAGCCATTGGCAGTATATTCTGAGGTAAATGAAATAGCTTACTGAAGTTTTGCATACGAGTCTTATCAGGATAGACGCCGCACCAACAAGCTCCCAAACCAAGAGCATGTGCTGCAAGAAGTAAATTTTGACCTGCCAAAAGAGGATCTACTTTCCAGTATTCTTCAAAACAATCGGCTCTGTTCCCGCAAACAATGACGGCAGTTCCCGCTTCTTTGACAAAGGCAGCGTAAGGATGAAGTTTTTCTATTTTTGCAAGTATTTCGGAATCGTCAACAACAATAAAAGACCATGGCTGCTTATTCATGGCCGAAGGCGCTTGCATGGCTGCTTGGAATAAACGTTCCATGTCTTTTTTGGATATTTTTTCTTGCGCTATGTAATTGCGAACGGACCGACGCGTTAATATTCCCTGAATTAATTCCATAAAAGCCTCCTTGAAAGTAAATAATAGGACATTTTTTTTTATTTGCAAGAACAATCTTGATTTTTAAGCTTATTTCAATTATAAAAGTTGTTTGCTAAACAATTTATACGGTAAGGTTATTTTAATTATAATAAGAAAGCAGGAGAATGAAGTGAAAGATAAAATAGACTTGAGTCCTTTACGCGGGATGAGAGATTTTCCTACAATAGAGTGGGTTTTTCGTAAAAAATTATTAAAAGTTTTTGAAAAAGCCTCGGAAAAAAACGGCTTTTTGAGATATGATACCTGCGTCGTAGATGCGTATGAGTTATTTGAGCGAAAATCGGGAGAAGAAATATCTGATCAAATTTATGAGTTTTATGATAAATCGCACCGTCATCTTGCTCTGAGACCGGAAATTACTCCGACTATGGTCAGACTGTATTGTTCGGAAAAAGAGAATTTGCCCTATCCAGCCAAAATTTGGTCCTTCGGTCAGTGTTTCCGATATGAAAGACCGACAAAAGGGCGATATCGCGAGCATTTTCAATGGAATTTAGATATTATCGGAGAAGAAAGCGTCTCTGCAGAAGCGTATCTTTTGTATACGGCTGTTATGGCAATGAATGAATTAGGGTTTGATGAAAAAGATTTTCGGATATATGTATCTAGTCGGGCAATGTTATCGGATTTCTTATCCAAAATAGGAATAGAAACAGAAAAAATAACTCCTTTAATGACCTGGATAGATAAAAAAGACAAAATAGGAATTGAAAGCTTTAGAACGGAAATAACGGCGTTGGGATTATCTTCCAAACAGGTGGATGATTTGATGAAGCTGATGGAAATGAGCGATATAGAGGAAATTGAACAATTAATCGGACAAACAGAAGATACAAGAAATTTAAAAAAATTAATTCAATTCGCTGATATTTTGGGATATGGAAACTATATAAAAATAAATCCTTCTATTGTCAGAGGGCTGTCTTATTACACGGGAATAGTTTTTGAAGCGTTTGACATACAAAAGAACTTTCGTGCCTTGTTTGCAGGAGGACGGTATGATCAGTTATTTTCTTTGATGATCGGAAAAGATTTTCCTGCTTGCGGGTTTGGGTTCGGAGACGGCGTGATTAAGGAATTATTTTATAGTAAGTACGGGAAACCGGAAGGGTTTGACACAATTCCTTTTTATGTCGGGTATTTTGATGAAACGTTGCAAATGCCTGCTATGAAACTGATGAGGCAGTTAAAAGAAATGAATTTCTGCGGAGATTTTGCTTTAAAAGCTCAAAATCCCAAGAAATTTTTTACTGCGGCTCATAAAAGACGAGCGGAGGTTGCCGTTTATATCGCGCCGGCGGAGTATGCTGAAGGGAAAGCCGTTTTTAAAAACATGCAAACAGGAGAACAATCAATCCTGAATCTCAATTCTTTGAACAAAGAGCAACTTTTAAATCTGTTTTGACTTTAAGGCTTTAAATCCAGGTAATGAGATAAGTCTGGAGCGTTAAGACGAATATCTGTTTTTATTTGATGACGGAACCATGTTTCTTGTCGTTTGATGTAAGCGCGTGTGCTTTTAAGCGTTTTTAAAAAAGCGGTATGAAAAGAAATTTCTCCTTTGGAACAAGAGATAAATTCATGAACACCCAGAACATGAAAGACTCCGCCGGACATGAGTGGATTTTTCTTAAGTAAATCAAGAACTTGTTTGAAAGCACCGAGCTCTATCATATGCTGTAATCTGTAATTACATTGTGTATACAATTCGCTTCTTGGAGGTTGAATGAGAATAGTTTGAAAATCTGCTTTATAAATAAAAAGAGGTGGTTGTTGTTGCCAGTAAGAAATAGATTTTCCGGTTGCTTTGAAAACTTCCAGCGCCCGCATAAGGCGTTGAGAATCTTGAAACGGGAAATCTGGTAAAGCGCGTCTTAATTCTTGCAGAGGCATTTCTCGGACTTGAGAACGAATCTCGGGAGGAATTTCCGGAATCGGAGCATATCCGTTGATGAGATTTTTTAAGTAAAGACCGGTTCCTCCAACAATGATGGGAACATGAATCGTCTCTAAAAGAGGCTTTAATTTTTTGCTCCATTCAACAAAAGAACAATGAGAAAAAGAATCCAAATATCCATATAAGTGATGTGGAATTCCTTCCATTTCCATAGGATCGGGCCGCGCCGTTAAAAGAGAAACGTCTTCATAAACTTGCATGGAATCCGCATTAATGATTTCTCCTCCCAGATGATGCGCTAAATCCAGGCTGAAACGTGATTTCCCGGAAGCGGTTGGTCCCATGACGATATAAATTTTTTTCATTTTCATACTTCCCTTTTAAAGTAATTTTGTTTATAAAAGATTAAGAAATGATAGATAGATATGCTTTTCATGCGCAAGAAGAACATTGTCACGCCTTATGGGTGGGGCGAGTGTTTTCTAAAGATGTTTTCCGAACGTTAAAAGACGCTTTAACGGCGGATATTTTAAGTCGTCAAAAAGAGCCTTCTTTATTTGTCGGCAAGGCCGATTTATTGCTTTTTGGAATTTTAGCTTCCGGTCCTCAAGACGAGCGGGAAATCCGACAAGCGATGCTTTATGGTGCGGATGCATGGAGAACAGCTCAAATTTTAGAAAAAAAAGCCGACAATTTAAGACCTTATTGGAAATTAATGCAAAAGTGGTATCTTCTTTTCGGAAAAGTCTCTCAAGAAAACACAAATGTAATTACAATGGAATTACTAAAATTTCCGGAAACAGCTCTTTTGGCAAAGTCGGCGATGACAGAGGATTTATATCATATTGTTACAATCATTCGAAGATTATTGAAAAAAGAATTATCTGATTCTTCCATCTACTTTCTGGGATGTTTATTGGCTCCTTTCGTTCCTCATTTATTGGTGAATTTTCTAATCGATTCTCCAAAAGCTTATGATTCTTTACGCCTCTTAAACGATAAATACCGCTCCTTCGGAAAAGAGCCTTGAAAAATCAAACCAATCAACGTAATATAAAAAATAAAAATTCATAAAAAAGAAAGGATATTTATGTCGTTTGCAAAAGTGGGATTTACAATAGCTTTGTTTTTAATAACAGGATGCGGCTTCCAACCTATTTATTATACGCCAAAAGGAGAAAAATCCGTTCAATCTTTAACCGCTCAGGTTCAAATCCTGCCCATTCCAGAAGAAACAGGAAGAATAATGGTTCAATCTTTGAAAAGTGCTTTAAATCCGGAAAATCTTTCTGTAGAAAAAAAATTCGAATTGAACGTTCGATTAAACCAATATGTTAATACGGATCAAGGAATTTTAAATGATAATACTTCAACAAGAGCAACTATGACCATGACGGCTTATTATGTCTTAAAAGATAAAAATGGGCGTGAGATTATTAACGACAAAGCTATTGCTATGGAGAGTTATAATATTTTAACAACTCCATATTCAACGGTGACGGCTGAGCAAGCTTCTCAAAAAAGACTGATAAAGCTTTTATCTGAGAAAATTTCTTTACGGCTCGCCAATTATTTTAAGAAGACGGCTCATGAAACTTAAAACTTCTCAGATTAAGGCGAAAGCTTCTTTAATTCAAAAGAGTTTGAAAGGCTTTTTAATTTATGGATCCGACGCGGGGGCAGTCAGAGAAACAGCTCAAGGGCTTATAGACTTAGTAAACGTTTCAAAAAATCCATATGCGGTTGTTTCTTTATCTATGGAAAAACTTAAAGAAACGCCGACGGCTTTTTGGGATGAAGCTCATTCTTTTTCTATGTTCGGCGGGCGGAGGATTATTTGGTTTAAAAACCCGACAGATGCTTTCTCGACAGATTGGGAGGCTTTTTTAAAAGACCAAAAAACAGATGCTTTCGTTATCATGAGCTCGGAAACGCTCAATACAAAGTCAAAGCTGGTCAAAATATGCAATGATGATGAAAAGGCGGGATGTGTCGCTTGTTATCCGGAAACTGAGCAAGATACTAAGCAAACGATTTTAAATATGTTGTCTCAACAAGGATATCGGATTACACCGGAGGCGTTGGCTTTATTTGCTTCCTATTTAGGGGCTGACAAAGCTATGACATGTTCGGAAATTAGTAAGCTGATGACTTATTTAGGCTCTCAAAAGCAAGTAGACGTTTCTGATATTGTCGCAAACATAGGAAATGGAGCGGCGGTCTCTGTGGATGACTTGATGTATGCCGTATTAAGCGGGCAGCATGATCGAGTACAACGAGTTTATGATATTTTGTTGCAAGAAGGAATTCAACCTGTGATGATTGTCAGGACTTTCATCAATAAAGTGAATCAGCTTATGATTGTTTTGTCGAAAATAAGAACAGGAGAAACAATAGATTCTTCTATTAAAAATACTTATCCGTTTATTCCTTTTCAATATGCTTCCTTATGGCGGAAAATAGTAATGAGTTGGCATGAAGAGGCAGCTTTAGAGGCTTTAGAGATATTGTTAAAAGCCGAAAAAGACTGTAAGTCCGGGTTTACCGCAGAGGTTATTTTAAATCGAGCCTTAACCTCTTTAACCGCCGCAGGTGCTAAGATTTTAAAAAGTAAATCTGTTTAAATTTCTTTTTAGAAAACAATTTTTCATCGATCTCTTGTGGAGGTATATTTTTTCTCTTATATAAAAAAACAGGAGAAACAGATGAAAAAATCGGCACAATTTTTATGGGGATTTCTTATATTCTTGATTGTTTTTTTTAGCGTGTGTTGTTATGCGAAAAAAACTTATGAGACAAATGCTGTAATCGGTCAATATCAAGGAACTTTCCCGTGTGGGGATTGTTCCGGTGTCAAGACAATTTTAACTCTTTATCAAGATCAAACATATACGTTAGAAAGTGATTTTCAAGATAATGGAAATATTTCGATTTCAAAAGGAAAGTGGCGTGTTTGTTGGTTGTCTCCGGTAATAGAGTTGTCTCATTCCGAAGAAGAATTTTTAATACTGAACACAGAAACTTTAGAACTTCTCGGGAAAGATGGAGAACCGATTCATTCGCGGTTTAACTATAAAGTAGTAAAAACCTCTCAAGAAAACGAGAATATTTCCGAATAATTTTTTTTAATAATCTCTTCCTTGATTTTCATAAATATATTTTAAAATATACTGAAGACCTGGAGAAGAAGAACGTTTTGGTTTTTTTATGGGATTTCCCGTATAAATTAAATTCTTTACTTTAGCGGGGATGTTTACGAGCAGAGTTATTTTGCAAAAAGAACAATTTAACTCTTGCAATCCGTGAGGCGCATTTTCTAAGGAAGTCAGGTTGTTTCCCGAGCAATTCAAAACCGTCAGAGTTTGAGGGGCTCCTTCCAAAGTTGTTAATCCGCAATTACAACAGGTTAATTTTTTTAGTCCGCGAGGCGCATTTTTTAAAGAAGACAAAAGGTTTCCCGAGCAATTGAGTTCTTCCAAAGTATTCGGCAAATCTTCCAGAGATGTTAATCCGCAATTACAACACTTTAATTTTTTTAATCCGTGAGGCGCGTTTTTTAAAGAAGACAAAAGGTTTCCCGAGCAATTGAGTTCTTTCAAAGTATTCGGCAAATCTTCCAAAGTTGTTAATCCGCAGTAGGAACAATTTAAACTTTTTAATTTCTGG
Source organism: uncultured Alphaproteobacteria bacterium (assembly GCA_944392585.1). Classification (GTDB taxonomy): domain Bacteria; phylum Pseudomonadota; class Alphaproteobacteria; order CAAHEQ01; family UBA3637; genus CALXXA01. The sequence continues at coordinate 6,580 of CALXXA010000022.1, forward strand.
GGCGCGTTTTTGAAAGAAGAGAATATATTTTCTGAGCAATTGAGTTCTTCCAAAGTGTTCGGAAAATCTTCCAGAGATGTTAATCCGCAGTTGCAACAGGTTAATTTTTTTAATCCACGAGGCGCGTTTTTAAAAGAAGACAAAAGGTTTCCCGAGCAATTGAGTTCTTCCAAAGTGTTCGGAAAATCTTCCAAAGTTGTTAATCCACAGTCGCAACAGGTTAATTTTTTTAGTCCGCGAGGTGCGTTTTTGAAAGAAGACAAAAGGTTTCCCGAGCAATTGAGTTCTTCCAAAGTGTTCGGAAAATCTTCCAAAGTTGTTAATCCACAGTCGCAACAGGTTAATTTTTTTAATCCGTGAGGCGCGTTTTTGAAAGAAGATAAAGGGTTTCCCGAGCAATTTAATTCTTCTAAAGTGTTTGGAAAATCTTCCAGAGATGTTAATCCGCAGTTGCAACACGTTAATTTTTTTAATCCGCGGGGCGCGTTTTTGAAAGAAGATAAAGGGTTTCCCGAGCAATTTAAAGTTCCTTCTATGATAACGTCGGATAAATTTGGTAACTTTGTTAATCCGATATTACTTAAATCCAAATCTCCTTTTATGACGAATCCTTTTGGTAAATCATATAGATTATAATACTCTCTGTTTTGATAGATTATTCCTGAGTCCTTAGGTTCTTTTTTCAAAGTATAGTCTTTGCTTTTTATAAAATCTATAATTGCGGAAATATATTTCCCTATGGGAGCTTTGTTTCCTTTTCCTTTGCATTGAAATAATTCGTTTTCTCGTATTTCAAATGTCGCATGAGAGTTGCCTTTTTCATCTCGGACAGAGTAAATCTCAAGAGACGTTTTGAGATCTTCTGTGTTGACGCCGATAAGATGTTTCATGGTTGCTCTTTCAAAATCCACGGCTTCCGGTGTCAAAAGCCGATATAAGTTTAATTGTCCCGGGAGCTTTTTTATAAATTCAGTTCCGTTCAAAGAAGCGAAATAGTTTTCTTTATCTAATTTGACACGCCGCCGGTGTATTGTTTCAAGGACGTTTTTTAAAGAAGAGAAATGATTGATCGTTTTCAAATAATCAAAGCGGATTTTCGGAGATTTATTTATTTTTTTTGCAAGGATAAGTTTCTGGGAAACGTATTTATTTGCGTAAGCATATAAAAAATCACAGATATTTGAAATATCTTTATTTAAAGAAGAAGGAACTTTTGAAGAATCAAACTTAAAAACATTTTTATGTTCCGTTAAATTTTTTTGGCTCCCATTCGGAAGATTTTGCTCTGATATTTGAACGGGAGTAAGAAAAGAAGAGTGCGTTTCCGTGTTTTCTAGGAATTCAAGCATTCTTTTCTTGAGATATTGAAATAAAATGATTTGAACGATATCTTTTTTATTATTTTCAATCCATGAAGTGCTTTGAAGATTTTGTTGAGTTTGAAAGGGCGTATTTATGATCCATTGAGGTCTCTCTTTTTTAAAGACAAAAGAGGAAATATATTGATTTAAATCATCTTCATTTAAAAGTCTGACAGACATATTAAATTCTCCGTAATCTCTAAAATAAATGCGTGCATGATATCATTGTTTTTTAAAATTTTCAAGGAATAAAATGTCTTTTTTCTGGACAAGAGACCTGGTTTGTCTTTATGATGGCAAAAAGAGGAATATAAAAATGAATGTGAAGCTTTTTGATTTGAATATGGGACAATTACCGACACAACTGCCGTTGTTGAGCTTACCAGGTTTATTTTTAATGCCGACGGCGAGAGTTTCTTTAAAATTAGTTGATATTAAACAAATTACGATGATATTTAAAGCATTGGCGGCAGGAAGAATGGTTGGAATTATTCAAGATGCGGACAAAGGGCAAAAGCCTTATCGGAAAGGATGTGCGGGACGTATTTCAGGCTTTATAGAAAATGAAGATGATTCATTGACGCTTTATTTGACAGGCGTTTCCAGGTTTGAAGTCGTCAACAGATTTTGTCAAGATGATATTGATATGATAT
>CALXXA010000023.1 GCA_944392585.1 uncultured Alphaproteobacteria bacterium
GCATCAATATCAAAAGTGACTTCGATTTGAGGCATTCCACGTGGAGCAGGAGGAATACCAACTAAATCAAATTGACCTAATAATTTATTATCCGCTGTCATTTCACGTTCTCCTTGGAAAACGCGAATTGTCACGGCTGTTTGTCCATCCTCTGCTGTCGAGAAAACTTGTGATTTTTTTGTTGGGATGGTCGTATTACGATCGATCAATCGAGTAAATACGCCGCCTAAAGTCTCAATACCCAGAGACAAAGGTGTTACATCCAGCAATAAGACATCTTTAACATCACCTTTTAAAACGCCTCCTTGGATAGCAGCTCCGACAGCGACGACTTCATCAGGATTTACACCTTTATGAGGTTCCTTTCCAAAATAATCTTTAACCAATTTTTGAACAGCCGGCATACGAGTCATACCACCGACTAAAATCACTTCATTGACGTCTTTAGCGGTAATTCCTGCATCTTTCAACGCATTTTCTATTGGTTTTTTAGTTCTTTCCAACAAATCTTCGACAAGACTTTCTAATTTTGCGCGAGTTAAAGTCACATTTAAATGTTTTGGTCCTGTTGCATCCGCCGTAATGAACGGCAAATTAACTTCTGTTTGTTCTGTACTGGACAGTTCGATTTTTGCCTTTTCCGCGGCTTCTTTTAGTCTCTGCAAAGCTAATCTGTCTTGACGCAAATCAATTCCTTGTTCTTTTTTAAATTCATCCGCCAAATACTCAATAACCCGCATATCGAAATCTTCACCGCCGAGGAAAGTATCTCCATTTGTCGATTTAACCTCAAAAACTCCATCTCCGATCTCCAAGACAGACACATCAAATGTTCCACCTCCCAAGTCATACACAACGATAGTTCCCGATCCTTGTTTTTCCAGACCATACGCCAAAGCTGCGGCAGTTGGTTCATTAATAATGCGCAGAACTTCCAATCCGGCGATTTTACCTGCATCTTTTGTCGCTTGCCGTTGAGAATCGTCAAAATACGCCGGAACAGTAATCACAGCCTGAGTAACGGCTTCTCCTAAATAAGCCTCGGCATCTTCTTTTAATTTTTGTAAAATAAAGGCTGAAATCTGACTAGGTGCATATTTTTTCCCCCGAACATCTACCCAAGCATCACCATTATCGCCAGAAACAATATGATATGGAACTAACTCTTTATCTCTAGCAACCACTTTATCATCATACCGCCGTCCCATTAATCTCTTAATAGCAAATAAAGTTCCTTCCGGATTTGTTACGGCTTGACGCTTTGCCGGCTGCCCGACAAGACGTTCATCTTTGTTCGTAAAAGCAACCATAGATGGCGTTGTCCTAGCTCCTTCTCGGTTTTCTAAGACTTTAGAGTCCTTTCCATCCATGATAGCGACACAAGAATTTGTTGTACCTAAATCAATACCAATTACTTTACTCATTTTTTTCTCCTTAAATATTATAAAATTACATTTTATATAATGCGTACAATCGTATTTTTCAAGATTGTTCATAAAAAAACTTTTAAAATTTCTAAAATAAGCTTACAATAAGCCAAATTATATAAAAAAAGGAAAAAAATGATACCTTCTGCTTCTATTTTAACACAGATGCAAACATATTTGCCGGAAATGATCGGATCCCTTTTAACTTTTTACGCATTAAAATTTCTAGGAACAGATAAAGAACAAGGGAAAAATGATTTATCTCTTGCGGCTTTATCTTTTTTGTTTTTAACATTCAAAGATATTTTTTTATTTGGTTCATTCATTTTAGCAGATATCAATGTTTTTATTATTCCTCAAAAAGAAGTAAAAATTATAAGTTATTTTTTCCAATCGAGTTCTGCTATTTTAATGCTTGTGGGGGGTCTACAATCACTTAAGATTTTTAAGGTTGTTAAAAAAGAATTGACATTTATTTTATCCTTAATTGCTATTTTAGCATCAGTCCGAGCTATATTAACAGCACCACCGACATGGCAAGTTATTCTTCCCTCAACTTACTTGATTACAGGTCTTTTTTTTCTAGGAGTTTGTTTTGCTCTGCCGCATCGTCATGGAGTTAATCAAAGCTTACGTAGAATAGGAATAATGATTGTGTTCCTTGGATTTTATTACTTATTTACTATTACACCGTGGGGAATAGAAGCTAAAATTCACTCGTGGGGAATAGAATCCATTTTATATTGTCTTATTATTATATCTATTGTTTTATCTACGGCCTCATTACTAAAAGATCAAGTTCAAATCTTACAACATGAATTGAAAATAAATAAAGAAAAAATCCCTCTTTTTATCCAAATATCGCCTTATCCGATTATTATTTCGCAATTAAAAGACGATCACCTGATGCTTGTTAATGAAAAAGCAAGTTGCCTTTTCAACATCGACATTCACAATCCCAAGTCTTTCAGAACAGAAGAATATTATGTTGATCCAAATGCGCGAAAAGAATTACTAAAGAAATTATCAGAAACGTCTGTCGTTGAAAACTTCCAGGCCTTATTACGCAAACCTAGGACAAATGAGACTTTCTGGCTGGAGATGTCCGCTCGCGTTATAGATTACGAAAATGAAGTAGCTCTTTACACGGCCTTCAAAGATATCACTGCGCAGAAACAACATGAGCAAGATTTATTTGAAAAAGCTGTCAAAGATCCTCTAACAGGTTGCTACAATCGTAGACAGTTTCAAGAATTGGCGCAAAAAGAAACAGATCGTTCTCAAAGATATAACAGTATTTTTACACTTATCATGTTAGACATTGATTATTTTAAGAAAGTGAACGATACATATGGCCATGCCGCAGGAGATGAGGTCTTAAAAGCCTTAGCCACCTGCATAAAAAAAATATTACGTTCTTCCGATATCCTCGCGCGTTATGGAGGAGAAGAATTCATCATTTTACTTCCCGAGACAACAATTGAGTCCGGTTATTTAGTCGCAGAAAGGATTAGAGAACAAATATCTTCTTTAATCGTTCCTGTTTCGGGGAACTCTTCCATACACTTTACCATCAGCCTCGGTATAGTAGAATCAATATATTCAAATAACATCGCAGAGTTGACAAAGTATGCCGATGCGGCTCTTTATCTGTCTAAAGAAAAAGGTCGTAATCAAACGACCATTTATGGAGAAGAAAGTATGTTTGAAAAAGGGCATATCAAAAATAAATTGGAAAACATATCCGCGGATGAAATAAAAGAAGATTTAATTAAACAAGCACAAGAAGACTTTGAAAGAATGAAATACGGGCCAAAATCATGAGTTATCGTTTTATTGAAGTTATAAAAGAACATCCTCGTCATTTTATCATTCCGGCGATCGGACTTTTAATTACTTTTTATTTCACTTATCATGCTATACGAGGCGAACGTGGTCTATTTAGGCTGTTTGAGATTAATCAAGAAATTGATCAAGCACAAAAAGTTCTGAAAGAAACAGAACAACAGAAAGAAAAAATGAACAAAAAAGTTAAATCATTATCTCCAGAGAGTTTAGATTTAGACATGTTAGATGAATCCGGACGTCGTATTTTAAACGTGGGAGAAAAAAACGATTATATCATTTTTGATTAAAAAGCCCCGATTAATTTATTTCAAATCACCGAACCGTTTTCTCATGTAATAAAGCAGACCTAGACCAGGAAACATTAAAATACCTGTAAAGATAAAGAAATACGTCCACCCTAAATAAGTTGCAAGAATCCCTCCGTTAGAAGCAAAAATATCTCTCGCCACCATCGCAAACGAACTTAATAAAGCATATTGTGTCGTCGTATATTTTTTAGAACATAACAAAGATAAATAAGCGATAAAGACCGTATTTCCCATTCCTCCGATAACATTATCAAAAGCAATCAACCCTATTAAATAACACAAGTCATAACCTATTATAGATTGTCCCGCATATCCAAAAGAAGTCAATATTTCAACAAGTCCTAAAACCCATAGGCATCTTATCACTCCGAATCGAACAACAACGATACCTCCTAAGAGAGTCCCTAAAATAGTCGCTATACTTCCCCAAATATTGGAAATAGTTGCGATTTCTTTTTCGGAAAACCCTGTTTCCAAATAGAATGGTCCGGCCATAACACCTAAGACGGCATTATTAATTTTATATAAGACAATAAATAAAATAATCAGAAACCATCCTTGATGTCTCATAAAATCTTTAAAAGGGTTAATTAACATTTCTTGGAACCAATGACCTTGTAGTTTTTTAGGAGAATCATTTGTAACTTCTTTCATCAAAAGGACCGTTATAAACCCTATCAAAATCAATCCACCTACGATTTGATAAGCCATGCTCCAAGAAGCGACGGAAGCCAACCACAATCCACCGGCACCGGATAATAGCATTCCGATACGATACCCTAATTGATACGCCCCCGCCCCAGGTCCTTGTTCTTCTTTAGTTAAAGAATCGATTCTAAGAGCATCAACAACAATATCCTGACTGGCGGAGAAGAATGCGACACAGAAAGCTAAAAACGCCGCCAATCCAAGATTTTGAGCAGGATTTAACAAACTTAACATAAAAATAGAAACAATAAGCCCTATTTGAAAAAACAAAGCCCACGAGCGCCTTTGCCCGAATTTTTTTGATAACAGAGGAATTGGAATTCTATCGACCAACGGCGCCCATAGAAATTTTAAACTATATGGAGTTCGAACCAAACTAAAATATCCAATAGCCGCTAAGGCGACACCAGAAGATTTTAACCAATAAGACAAACTACCAAAAACAAGGCTAAGAGGCAAACCACAAGAAAATCCTAACATCAAAACGACTAAGACAGAAGGTTTCAAATACGTACCGACTGCGGTTTTCCAAGTATTCACTCTTCTTTTCTCCGTTCAGCTTTAC
>CALXXA010000024.1 GCA_944392585.1 uncultured Alphaproteobacteria bacterium
GTGTTTTAGCCATCATCGGTGTTTTATCCATCGGTGGTTTGGCTGGGTATACAATGGCGATGAATCGTCACCGCGCCAATACAATTTTAGACTATGCCTCACGTTGTGTTGTCGTCGCTCAAACCAACGGGGATGGGTCAAGTATGGACACAGGCTCTTGCGTTGATGTTTTAGAGAATGAACCTGTTCCAGGGGGTGCGACAGATGCACAATTGAGTGGGTCGGTCGATCAACCAGTGGTTACGGTAACTGTTACAAGTGATAAAGTTGCGGAAGCTTTAGTTAATCGCAGCGGAGGAACTGTCGAAATTGCAGAAGGAAGCGCTGATTCCACTGTAACGATTAAATTTAATGCTAATTTGTCATAATTTTGCAAGATTAAATAAAAAAGCTCTCTATTTAAGAGAGCTTTTTTTATTTTGACATGGGAAGTGTTTAATCGGAGTCTATATCGTTAGTGTCAACGAAGCCATAATACGTGTTATAGGAGGTATGAGGGGTATTTGACACTGGCCGGGGAGGTTTATATGGCTCATGTAGAGGCATATAAAAAGGGTTGAACATGCATCCAAGAGAGTTAATAATGAAGTTTAAAAAGTATAAAATGTATATTTTAATTTAATAAATTGGAGGAAAATAATTTTAAGAAATTTTTTTTTGTTGATGGAAAATAGATTTTAATTGACCACAAGCAGCCATAATATCTTGTCCTCTGGATTGTCGAATGGGTGCTGCAAAGTAAGCATTTTCCAATATTTTTGAGAATTGTTGGATTGTCTTTTGGGAGGAAGGTCTAAAAGGGCATCCGTCCCAGGGATTGAAAGGGATTAGGTTAAATTTAACTTCCAATCCTTGAACGAGTTGAATAAGTTCATGCGCATTTTCCGGAGAGTCGTTGATTCCTTTGAGCATGACATACTCCATTGTTATATATTGTCTTCGTTCACATAAATGTTGATATTCTTTGCAGGCGCTTATTAAGACGGGGAGAGGATATTTTTTATTAATAGGCATAATTTGATTGCGAATAGTATCGTTTGGCGCATGAAGGCTGATAGCTAATTTAACTCCTAAATCCTTTGCCAGACTAGGAATTTTGTCAGCAATACCGGAAGTTGAGATTGTAATTTTTCTTTTAGAAATAGCTAATCCATCTCCGTCGGTTATGATTCGGATGGCTTTAACCAGGTTATCATAGTTATTGAGAGGTTCTCCCATTCCCATAAAAACGATATTGGATAAATAACGAGTTTCATCGACAGGTGTCGGCCATTCCCCACAACTGTCTCGTGCAATCATGAATTGGGAGACGATTTCCGAAGCAGAGAGATTTCTTTGAAATCCTTGAGTTCCCGTATGGCAGAAACGACATCCCATTTGACAACCGACCTGAGTTGATAAGCAAACGGCTCCACGATCTTTTTCAGGGATGTAGACAGTTTCAATTTCTTTCCCATCTTTAAAGCGGAGCAGCCATTTTCGAGTTCTGTCGGCTGAATTTCTTTCTGTAACAATATAAGGACGAGAAATAAAATACTTTTCTAACAATTTTTTTTGTAAAGGCTTTGCCAAAGAAGACATTTTGGAGAAATCTGTTACGCCTTTGTTATAAATCCAGTGCCAAAGTTGCTTGACGCGAAAAGGTTTTTCACCGATAGATAAGACTTCGGCAAGAAGTTCTTCTCGGGATAATCCGACTAAATCAATCATTTATCGTCCGCAAGCTTTACTCATGGCTCTGTAGGCCTTTGTAAATCCTGTTAAAGAGAATGTATCTGTTGTCAAAGTTCCTAAAGAAGACTTTCCTTTAAAGACGGCTTTATTTCCCGCTTTCATTTGTCGTACGATTTTCGCGTCTGTTTTAGAGTTGTTTCCCCAAGCAGTATCTTCATGTGTAAACAACTCAATGGGTTTTTGTTTATCAATTTGAACGGTTGCTGTTGAGCCGGCTTTATAGGTGTATCCTGTCGTCAGACTAACAACATCAAAAGATTTTTCTTGAGGCCTATGAGCAACAATTAAAACGACGTCGCCACGCCGTTTGTACTTGCCTTCGGATTTTTGAGGGACAGAAGCCATGTAACATAACTTTCCATTTTTTTCGTTCGCTGTATAAGCAGTCCAATCATTAAATGTTCCCAGAATTTCCAATTTTTTGTTTGTTGCAGCATAAGATGTTGATGAGCATAATAATAAAATAGCAAAAAGAGAAATAAATTTTTTCATAATGAGACTCCTTATATCTTAACAGAATATTTCCTTTGTACAACGAAAACAGGTTAAATGCAATCTTTAAAAAGAGATTCTAAATACTTTTTTGCGCAAGAAGGGTCGTTTGAGAGTTCTTGAGAGGACGGGATTATTTTTAACGTGGCTCGTTTTTGAATGGGAGGTGGTAAAGAAGCCATAACTTGATTAGAAACAGGAATTATAAGTTTTGTATATCCGGCCCATGTTTGAGCAATGGGATAATTCTCCCAAATAGATTCTTGCAGCCAAAATAAGGGTCTCTTGGCAATATAAGCTGTTGGAGCCCAAGGAATTAAAAAACGCATTTCGCAAGATAAAATAGCATCTATTTTGAAAGACCTTATTATTTCTAAAGAAGAAAAAGAAGACTTAAATGTTAGAATAAATCCGCTTAGGCGGTTTGTTTTTGAATTTATTACAGAACCTGTATATTTATGGAACGGTATATGATTTTTTTGGAGTTTCCGAGTAAAAACTCCATTCGGATTTTCAACAAAAACGATAGGTTGATACTGTTTTAGATTGATTCTCTTAATCGCTTCCAATAAGACAATATTCGTAGGGCTGTCAATGTTTCCGGAAAATAAAAAGGCTATATTTAAAGGCATTTTTTCTCCTTTTTACGTAGATGAGCGATAAAAAATCCATCCATATCTTGGAAAGGGAATGTTCGGATAAATCCCTGCGGAGTTGAAAAAGGAGAAAGAATTGGTAAAATGTCGAATAAATCTGTAACGGCGCTTATACGATGTTCTCCTTCTTGTTGTTGCAAAGAGCAAGTACAATAAACCAGCTCTCCGTTAGGTTTAAGTAAGCGATAGGCCGTATGCAATAAAGTATTTTGGATTTGTGAAAGATTTGTAATATCTTGTGGCGTCTTATGTAAAGTTAGTTCCGGATGTCGGCGGATAGTTCCTGTCGCTGAGCAAGGGGCGTCAATTAATATAGCATCATAAACATCGGCTCCGGGACATTTATTAACATCACCAATAATCAAATGAGCATTCAACTGTAATCGAGATAAATTTTCTTTGACGCGATTCATTCTGTTTATTGATATATCAAAAGCGTCAACATTTGCTCCACGCATAATCAGCTGAGCCGTTTTTCCTCCTGGAGCAGCACAAAAATCAGCGACTTTTTTCCCGCAGATATTATGGAAGGCATGAACGGCTAAGGCAGCTCCGGCATTTTGAACCCACCATTGTCCTTCTTTGAAGCCGGGCATGGTCTGAGGTTGAGAAAATGATTTTAGGCGAATAGAACCTGTTTCAGTTAAGAGGCCGTTTAGTTTTTGAGCCCATTTTTCTGGATTGTCTTTGACTGTGATGTCAAAAGAAGGCTCCGTTAAATTGGCAAGAGCTATTTGATATGTATTTTCTTTTCCATATTGTCGAATCCATTCATTCCATAACCATTTAGGAGTGTTTAAAATGGCCTCATCTTGTTTTGTAATCCAATTTTCTCCATTTTGAACGAGTGTCCTTAAAACTCCGTTGATTAATCCGCTATAAAAAGATTGATTAGAAGATTTAGCTAATTCTACGGAAGTATATATGGCTGCGTGGGGGGGTATTTTTAAAAATAACAGTTGAGAAATTCCTAATCGTAGAATATCCATGGTCGTTTGAGCACGCTTAGGGAGAGGTTTAGATAAGGCTTGAAGAATAAGATGGTCAATTTGTCTGATCCGTCTGATTGTTGTTGTCGTTAGAAGTCTTAAAAAAGACTTATCTCTTTTATCAAAAGAATTTTCTTTTAAAACAGATTCAAAAACATGATCAATTGTTTGATTTTTGTAAAGAACCTGCTTGATGAGAAATAAAGCCTTTTGACGAATAATGTCGACCATTATTTACTCTTTCGCCTAAGGAAAGAAGGTATTTCTAAATCTTCCTCATTAATTTGAGGGAGATTCGTTTCAGGGAGTAAAGTTTTAAGATTTTCTTTTTTTAATCTATTTTTTTCTGTTGCTTCAAAAGAAGTGCGTTCTCCGAAAATACCTGGTAAAAAAGTATCTCCCAGGAAGGATTTTCTTATCTTTTGTAAATGTTCCTCTTTCCCCAAAGTAAGGTCTTGTTCCGGAATAAAATCACTTTTTTCCTCTAAGATTTCTTCAGAGGCGGTCTTGTTGATTATAGTGGCCGCTTCTGGGATAAAAGTTTCTACCGAATCTCCGATAATAGAAGAGGATGTATCGTTTAAAGGTGATTGTGGAGGTTCTGCAGGATGAGAAATGTCGGGTTCTATATCAGGAGCAGATGAAGATGTTTCAACTTCGGAAAGTATTTCCGTTTGTTGAGGAGGTGTGATGATAATGGGCTCGGAAAGCTCATTTGTCAAAATAGATGATACGTGTTTCTGTTCTTTTTCTCCGGATAATCCTGTAGCAACGACTGAGACACGAACTTTCCCTTTTAGAGTTTCATCACAACTTGCTCCGAAAATAATATTAGCGTCCTCGTCCACTTCTTCGCGGATACGTTCTGCGGCTTCATCTACTTCCATCAAGGACAAATCGTCTCCTCCGGAGATATTAATGAGGATTCCTTTAGCTCCTTTCATAGAGACATCTAACAAAGGATTGGAAATTGCTTTTTCCGCTGCGATTAAGGCTCTGTTTTCTCCTTCGGCTTCTCCGGATCCCATCATGGCTTTCCCCATTTCACAAATAACAGTTTTTAAGTCAGCGAAGTCTAAATTTACTAACATGGGCGTCATCATTAAATCAGTAATGCTTCGTACACCTTGATACAGCACGTCATCAGCAATTTTGAAGGCGTCTATGAATGAAGTGTTTTCTTTGGCGATTCTAAATAAATTTTGATTAGGAATAATGATTAGAGTGTCTACATATTTCGTTAGTTCTTCTATACCGGCCTCAGCGACGCGCATACGTCGAGAGCCTTCCAACCGAAAAGGTTTTGTAACAACTCCGACAGTTAAGATACCCATTTCTTTAGCAATTCTGGCGATAACAGGAGATGCTCCTGTTCCTGTTCCTCCTCCCATTCCTGCGGCAATAAAAAGCATATGTAAATCTTTTAAGGCTTCTTTGATTTTATCATGACTTTCTTCCGCTGCTTTTTTCCCGATCTCTGGGTTTGATCCGGCCCCTAGTCCCTGAGTGAGAACAGAACCGAGTTGAATACGTTCATGTGTCAAAGATTTTGACATGACTTGAGCATCCGTATTTGCGACGATAAAAGTAGCTCCGGCTAAATGAGACTCAATCATGTTATTAACAGCGTTTCCTCCTGCGCCGCCGACTCCGATTACTCCTATATTAGGAGTTAATAAAATTTCAGGCATTTGCTCCGGAAGCCCTATGGAGAGATTTGTTTCTGTGGGTTTGTTTAAAAATTCTGCATCAGCCATCTTAAAATCCTTTTAAAAAAACTGTTTGAACAAGGAGGTGTTTTTTCTTTATCATAAGTCTGTATACGCCTATTTAAAGCATAACGCAAGAGTCCTATACAGGTTGCGAAGCTGGCTCCTGGCGGAGAATCAGGTAGTCCGCTGATGATAAAAGGTTTCCCAAGTCGTACTTGCGCTTCTAAAAGAGAATTTGTTTTTTCTCTCAACCCCTGTAATAAGCTAGCTCCTCCTGTTAATACGACTCGGCGAGTCGCAAAGTCGCATCCATCTTGTGCCGTCAGGTATGAACTTGTCAATTCTAACATTTCTTCAATACGAGGAATCATAATAGATATAAGATCAGCTCTTGAAATTTGTAATAAAGAGTTATCTTCTTTTTCTCCGATAAGCGGGATGTTAATTGTTTCTTTCTTATCTTGAGGAGATAAAAAAGCGCATCCATACAGTGTCTTGATACGTTCGGCATCAGACAGAGGTGTTTTAAGAATTTGAGAAATATCTTTTGTAATAAGTTGAGCTCCCAAAGGTAAAATAGCTGTATAGCGAATAAATCCTTCTGTGAAAATACCGATAGAAATTAAGCCGCCTCCCATATCAATGACAGTACTTCCGACTTCTTTTTCCTCATCTGATAAGACGGATAATCCGGAGGCATATGGTGTTGCAACTTTCGCGGCAATAGAAACATGACATCTTTCTAAAGCTGTCACAAGATTACGTAGTTGTGTTAAAGGAACAGATATAACATGAAGAACGACACTTAAATGATGACCATATAAGTTGGTTGGTTCTTGAATGTTTTCTTCTCCGTCTAACGTATATGAAATAGGAAGTTGATGTATTACTTCATGATCTGTTAAATCTATTTTGTGCAGAGCATGGTCTATGAGTTTTTTGACGTCTCCGGAGGAAACCGGACGATTATCCGGTAATTCGATAGATGCTTCTACATAACTGGATTTTAAGGCCGTAGATGATATGTTGACGATAACAGATTCAACTCTTCGTTCAGCTTTTTCCTCTGCCATCATAATGGCATCTTGGATGGAAGAAGAAGCATCCGAGAGATTCATAATGACTCCGTTTTTTATTCCTTTGGCTTGAGCATATCCATCTCCGATAATATGAATGGAACCATCAGATAAGATCCGTGCGATTAAACAGCAAATTTTAGTAGAGCCGATATCCAGTGCAGTTAAGTAGCCGTTTCTTATAATAGGATCAGACATCTTGTTCTATCTCATAGTTTAGTAGGTTTTTAGGTTTAAAAGCATCAATAGGTTTATTATCTATTGTTTGGACAATTAGTCTATCCGGTAATCTTAAATCAATCAAGGATAATTGACGGTTGAGTAAGTGATGTTTTTCATCTAATTTTTCAAGCCGTTCTAGGGCTTCATGGATGTTTTCTTCCGGCAATTCAATAATTAATCCTGTCGTGACGTGATCTAGGATAAGATTCCAACGACGTCCTCCGATACGAACAGCGAACATTGTTCTTCGAGCGAGTTCTTTATATTGAGAAATTTCATTGACTAATTCAGGAGTGTGTCTAGGAGCGTCATCTCCGACTGTAATAATTAAATATTCCAACCCATCAGCAGATGTGTTGATGATATTTCCTTTTTCATCTATGGGATGATGTTTCCCGTCTTTTTGCCAAAGAGCAATAGGATTTTTTTCTAAAATACGGACATATAACAGATTAGGAAGCTGGCGATGGATTTGAGCATGTTTTATCCAAGGGAGTTTTAGGAGATTATTATAAATTTCTGGCATGTTTACTTTAGTCATAGGCATTCCCTGGCGGACATGGAGAGCTTTTTTTATATCGGACAATGGAGTTCTGACACGACCGTCAATAAAAATATCAGTGACAGAGAATCCGGCAGATTGCATTGTTTTATGGAAATTATTTTTAAAGGTCTCTTTTTTCTGTAAGAAATAGCCAGATTGATATCCATAAATAATTAAAGCCAATAAAGTAAGGGAAATAACAAGATAAACTAACCGTAAAATACGGCGAAATACACATAAGAAAGGCCTGTCTGTTTTCTTTTTTGACTTTTTTATTTTTCGCATGCGGCATCCTCTACTAAATAAGATACAACATCTTCATAAGAAATTCCAGCTTTTTTCGCGACTTCAGGCAATAAAGAAAGGGGTGTCATTCCTGGCTGAGTATTAATTTCCAAGAAAATAATTTTTGGATTTTCCGGGTTTGTATCATCATATCTAAAATCGGATCTGGAAGCTCCTCGACATCCTAAGATACGATGTGCTGTTAAAGCATATTCTTTTAATAGGTCTGTTTGATGAGGCGGAATAGGAGCAGGGATAATATGATCTGTTTTCCCTTCGGTGTATTTATTTTCGTAAGTGTAAAAACCTGTTTTTGGAGCTATTTCAACGATTCCGATAGCTTTATCTCCTAATATTGGGACGCTCATTTCTCTACCTTTAATATATTCTTCCATAAGGACGGCATTTTGTCCGAAAGACCAACTATTAATTAAGAAATCCTCATCTGTTTTGTTATAAATAATAGACACTCCGACGGAGGAGCCTTCATTATTAGGTTTAATGACGTATGGATAAGGGAGTACAGTTCCTTTTTGAATATCGGATAATGTGACTACTTTATCTGCGGCCATGGGAATTCCGGCCTCGTGGAGGATTCTTTTTGTCATTTTTTTATTCATTGCCAGAGCGGAAGCCAAGCAACCGGAATGTGTATAAGGAATATGGAGTAAATTAAAAACTCCTTGAATGTTTCCGTCTTCTCCGAATCGACCGTGGAGAGCATTAAAAATAACATCGGGGCGTTGAGATTTTAATTCACGAATAAAACTGGCTAAATCATTTTTCAAATCTATTAAAACGACTGAGTATCCTTTATTTTTTAAGGCATTAAAAACTCCTTGTCCGGAAAGTAATGAAATTTCCCTTTCGGACGAAGTGCCCCCGGCCACCACGACAACTTTTTTCATTCGTCAATATCCTCTTCAATTCCTAAGCGTTTTACCTCCCACTCCAAAAGAACTCCACATTTTTTTAGAACTCTTTGGCGGACTTCTTCTCCCAGATCTTCTAAGTCTTTAGCACTTGCTTTCCCGTTATTGATTAAGAAGTTACAATGTTTTGAAGATATCTGAGCATCGCCTTTTTTCAATCCTCTGCATCCGGCTTTCTCTATTAGCTTCCACGCACTTAACCCCTCTGGATTTTTAAAGGTAGAACCACAGGTTTTTATCCCAATAGGTTGAGTTTCCTCACGTTTTTTCTTAAGTTCTTGCATTGTTTGGTAAATTTCTTCGGGGTTTTTTTTTTTTTTTTCGTTAGGAGGCTTCAATAAAAATCCAATCTTCTGGAAGCGCATTTTTTTTTTATTTAAAGTAATCTTATTGAGGTTCTATATCAT
>CALXXA010000025.1 GCA_944392585.1 uncultured Alphaproteobacteria bacterium
CTCCGTTCAGCTTTACGCCTATCATTGCTATCTAACAAAACTTTTCGCAAACGGATTGAATGAGGCGTTACTTCAACCAATTCATCTTCTTCAATATAAGCTAATGCATCTTCCAGACTCATTATCCGCGGAGGAGATAAAATAATATTTTCATCTTTTCCTGCGGCACGCATATTTGTCAATTGCTTTCCTTTAATAGGATTAACTTCAATGTCTCCTGATTTAGCATTTTCCCCTATAATCATTCCAGCATATACGGGTGTCCCGTGAGAAATAAACAAGCTTCCTCTATCTTGAATTTTAAACAACGCATAAGCGACAGCTTTTCCTTGTTCTGTTGATATCAAAACACCTGTTCGTCGTCCTTGAATATTCCCTTTATATGGGCCATAAGAATGAAACAATCTATTCATTACTCCCGTTCCGCTGGTATCCGTCAAAAATTCAGAATGATATCCTATTAAGCCTCGTGAAGGAGCAATAAAAACTAATCTGATTTTATTTCCTCCGGAAGGAATCATTTCTTGCAATTCCGCTTTTCTAAGGCTCATTTTTTCAACGACGACGCCGGAATATTCTTCATCAACATCAACGACAACCTCTTCATAAGGCTCTGTTTTATGTCCATTTTCGTCTTCATGGAAAACAACTCTGGGGCGAGAAATAGATAATTCAAACCCTTCTCGTCTCATTGTTTCTATTAAAATCCCTAATTGTAATTCTCCTCTTCCGGCAACTTCAAAAGCATCAGAATTGTTTGTCCTGGAAATTTTAAGAGCAACATTTCCTTCAATTTCTTTACATAACCGCTCCCATATCATCCGAGAAGTCACTTTATCTCCCTCCTGCCCGGCGAAAGGAGAAGTATTAATAGAAAATGTCATCATTAACGTAGGAGGATCAATAGGTTGAGAAGGGATTGCTTGACGAACATCCAAAGCACACAATGTATCTGCGACGGTAGCCTTGGAAAATCCAGCGAGACTGACAATATCTCCAGCGGTTGCTTCTTTCAAAGAAGTCCTCTGTAATCCACGAAAGGCCATAATTTTAGAGACTCTGGCCGTTTCTATTTCTTTCCCGTCCCGAGAAAGAGCTTTAATCTGAGTATTTACTTTCAACACGCCCGTCAGAACTTTTCCCGTTAGAATTCGCCCGACGAACGGATCATATTCCAATGTTGTCACCAACATGGAAAAAGGTTTCCCTAAGTCGTGATTTGGGGCAGGAACATGTTTGATAATTTCTTGAAATAGAGGCGTAATATCTTTTTTTTCGTCTTTTTCTAAGTTGTGAACGGCCCATCCTTCTCTTCCAGAAGCGAACAGAGTCGGAAAATCTAATTGTTCATCAGAGGCTCCTAAATTAGCGAACAGATCAAAAATTTCATTATGAACCTCATGCGGGCGAGCATCCGCTCTATCTACCTTATTAATCACCACGATAGGTTTTAAGCCTAATTTTAAAGCCTTCCCAACAACAAACTTTGTTTGAGGTAATGGTCCTTCTGCGGCATCGACCAAGACAATGACGCCATCCACCATAGATAAAATCCGTTCTACCTCTCCACCGAAATCAGCGTGTCCAGGCGTATCAACAATATTGATTCGAGTCCCATTCCATTCCACAGATGTACATTTTGCTAAAATTGTAATTCCACGTTCTCGTTCAATATCTCCGGAATCCATAACACAAGTTTCAATAACTTGATTATTTCTAAATGTTCCACTTTGTTTTAAAAAAGTATCAACCAAAGTTGTTTTACCATGGTCAACATGTGCAATGATTGCAATATTCCTTAAAGCAAGAGTCATCTTTCATTCTTCTTTTTTGTTAAAATACCTTTGAGTGTTTTCCCTATACACCTTTTTTCAACAAAAAGATAGTAAAAAATAAAAAATTCTTTAATAAAACGTCCTAATGGTCTCGAGTTAATATGAATAAAGCAAGTTCCTTCAAAGGAAGAGCTTTATCTCCGAAAGGAGTTAAAGCATTTATAGCTTGTTGTGTTAGTTCTTTAGCTTTAAGTTTAGCGTTATCCACACCGACAAGAGAAACATACGTTGCTTTATTTGCCTTCACGTCTTTACGAAGAGTTTTCCCTACTTTTTCAACGGCACCTTCAATATCTAAAATATCATCGGTTAATTGGAAAGCTTGTCCTAAATTAGAAGCGTACAATTTTAAACATTGGCGTTCATCAAAAGAAGCGTTTCCTAAAATAGCTCCGGCATCACAAGCAAACATTAACAACCGCCCTGTTTTCATTGTTTCCAAGCGAACAATTTCCGTTAAAGACATATTAACTTCATCTTTTTGTGCCAATAAGTCTAACATTTGCCCCCCGATCATTCCATGGAAGCCGGCTGCATTTGCTAAAGAAACAATCAATTCACACCGAACAACCGGATCAATCCATGTTTTTTCGGAAGCCATAATTTCGAAAGCTCTTATTAACAAACCATTCCCAGCTAAGATAGCAGTTGCTTCTCCAAATTTTTTATGGCAACTCGGTTTTCCTCTTCTTAAATCGTCATTATCCATACACGGTAAATCGTCATGGATTAAAGAATAACTATGCAGCATTTCCAAAGCTGTAGCCAACCGAATACTATTTTCTTTGGGAATCCCGAACATATTGGCCGTCATAACAAGCAAGAAAGGTCTTAAAGCTTTTCCTCCTCCTATTGTTGCATACCGCATTGCTTCAACAACTTGCTTTTCAGGTCCTCCCGGCAAAGGTAATAATTTATCTAACATATCATCAACACGATGCCGGATATCTTTCAAGGTTTCATTCAGAGTCAACATTAAAAACTTCCTTTCCTGAGATTTGATTATCCTTATCAAGAATTAATTTATCAATTCGTGCTTTAGCATTATTTAATTTTTCTTCACAACTTTTTTTCAATTGCATCCCTTTTTCATAGTAAGCGACAGCTTCTTCTAGTTGGACGCGCCCGCTTTCCAGTTGGCGCACAATTTCTTCCAAAGCTGCTAGAGACTCTTCAAAAGTCATTTGTTTTTCTTGTTCTGTCATAAAACTTCCTTTCTTGTTAGAAGATAGCATATTCTTATGAAAAGAAAAGATTTTTTTATCTTATCAATGAATTATTAATTATTCTTCTTTTAAACTACCGCTATATTATTAGGCGATAAAGGCAGGGAAATGGGGTTAAAACACACACACAATGAAATTGCAGTAAAAAGAGGCCCTTTCATGAGGACGAAAAGTCCAATGAAACCAAAGGCGAAGGAAGTAAAGAAAATTATTTCTTCCTTTAGAAAATCCAACAAAGAGATAGGGTTAAGAATTTTCGTCGCGGGAGGGTCTCGAGGAGGAAATAATCCTATTTATATTGAAGAAGCATATCAACTTGGGATAAAGATAGCAAAAATGAATTTTAAATTGGACTTTGGTTTATCCGGTCAAGGAATTATGGGAGCCGTAGCCAAGGGAGTCTTAAAAGAATGGACGCAAAAAAATCCAAATAAAACCCTCCCGATACAAGGGATAACGACGAAAGAATATCTTTCTTTGTGCCAAGAAGACGAAGTCGTCAATCAAGTGAAAGAAGTGATCGTCGCACATACCCTTGAAGAGAGGAAAAATCAACTTTTAAATGCTGATTTTGTTATATTTGCCCCCGGAGGAATTGGAACATTAGATGAACTTGTTTATGACTGTGTCGCAATGCAAGATGGTTTTTTACCTTTAAAACCTTTTATTATTTTTAATGTACAAGGACACTATCATCATATATTAGAATATTTAAAAGAAATTCATTTAAAGGGGTTTTCAGATGCTTTTCCTTTTATTGTCGTGGACAACAGTGAAGAAGCCGGCGTTGCCTTTGAAGTTCTAAAGAACAGATACCCTTTGCCGAAAGGAATTAAAGATGTTTTTAAATACGTTCAAGACATTATTTATGATTTACCATACATTATTAATGAAAAAACAAACAACCCTCGATTAAACATACATACATTATTGGCATCTATAGACCGTATTAGGACGAAAGGGACAAAAAAGGAAAAAGACAATCTAGCAAAAGTAATTGAACAATCCTATTTAAAAAAAGAGATTGATCGCATGTACGACCGACTGGAAAAGACAGGACAAGATACCGCCGTTGTCAGCAAGAAACTAACAAGCTTAAAAGAGTATCGTAAAAAGGTTTAATATGAAATGGACTTTATAAATTTCCCTCTTCTTTTGATGTCTGTATTGCTGATTTTCAGCATATTAACGAGTTTTGTTTCCACGAAAGCAAATATTCCTTTGATTCTTGTTTTTTTATGTATCGGATTATTGGTCGGAGACGGCGGAGGATTAGGTCTTATCACAGGATTTCATTCACCTAAAATAGCATTCTTCATAGGGAATGTCGCTTTAGCTTTAATTTTATTTGACAGTGGTTATCAAACATCTTTTAAAAGCTACCGCATGACAGCGTTCCCTTCTTTGTTGTTAGCAACGGTAGGAGTTTTATTAACAACTCTTTTATTAGCTCCTGCAGCATACTACATTCTGGATATAAGCTGGCTACAAGCAATGTTGTTAGCGGCTATTATCAGCTCGACAGATTCCGCTTCTGTTTTTTTTCTTCTGCGAATGAGCGGCGTTTCAATACGAGATAAAATAAAGTCTTCTTTAGAAATAGAATCAGGATCTAATGATCCGATGGCAATTTTTTTAACTTTTTCATTTATAACACTACTTGAAACTTCTGGGCAAGGTTCCCCATGGTATTTTCTTGTTACATTCATCGGACAGATGGGCCTTGGAGCTATCGCAGGCGTATTAATAGCATTAGTCATAAAACGAATTATTAATCGAATTGAATTAGATACCGCCCTTTATCCAATTCTACTCATAGCTATGGTTATCGCCGGGTTTTCAATAACAAACAGCATAGGAGGGAGCGGATTCTTAGCACTTTATATCAGCGGAATTTTATTAGGCAATTCGAAATTACACGGACATCATCAAATACTGCGTGTTCAAACAACACTTACCTGGTTATGTCAAATTATCATGTTTACCTCTTTAGGAATTTATGCCAACATATCTGAATTTCCTGCGGTCTTCACTCCTTCGATTATTCTCGGGGCTCTTCTTATATTTATTTCTCGACCATTATCTGTTTTTTTATGTCTCACACCATTCAAATATACTCTTTCGGAAAAAGTCTTCATATCCTTTGTCGGATTAAGAGGAGCAACTTCTATTTTATTGGCGTTAGCCCCTTTAGTTATGCATTTACCCTATGCCGAAACATTTTTTAATATTATTTTTCTAATGGTTTTGATGAGTCTCGCAATTCAAGGATTTTTTATCATTCCTGTCGCTCAATTATGTCATGTTACGCTTCCGGTTGTTGAAAAACCGGCTGAAAAATCCGAAATAGATTTACCCGGACTGTCTGATAGCTACTTAGTCAGTTACAAGTTATCAGAAAATACGCCGGCCGTTCAAGGGAAACCTATTCCTAAATGGGCAACCCCCATTATTGTCCGCAGAGACGGAATTTCATATAACGCCTATAATATCAAATCTCTGCAGCCAAACGACAGAGTCTATTTATTTGCCTCATCAGAAAAGAAAATCCAGTTTTTAGATTCTCTTTACGGAGGAGGTCTCTCATTAAACAGCGATGATTTCGGAGACTTCACGCTTACTCCGGAAACCCTTTTAAAAGATTTAATGTTGCTGTATGGGGTTAAAATTAATAAAAAAATACA
Source organism: uncultured Alphaproteobacteria bacterium (assembly GCA_944392585.1). Taxonomy (GTDB): domain Bacteria; phylum Pseudomonadota; class Alphaproteobacteria; order CAAHEQ01; family UBA3637; genus CALXXA01. Next base: position 5,746 of record CALXXA010000025.1, read on the forward strand.
AGATAAAACAATATGCGACGTTTTAAAACAAAACTTCGCTGACATAGAAATTGGAGATCGTTTCCGTTTAGATACAATTGAACTGATTATTCGAAAAATGAACGGCTGTACCGTTGAAGAAATAGGCTTGGATTTAGAACCTTCGGATAAATCATTCGGGCGCTTATTCTTCCTACAAAAAAACAATACGAATAAATAAGCAAAAACATCTATAAATATTTTCTGCTTGCTTATTTAAAAAAAAAGAGATAAAAAGCAATTACATATAAAAGAAGAGGGAAAAATGAAAAAATTTATAATCGTTATTTTTATTTTTGTTGTCTTAGGAATAACCTTTTTGGGGTATAATTATATAAACAAACCGGTACAAACATCTTCATCCGGCATATTGCCAGTCGATGTTATGGTTTTACAAAAGAGTGAATTTTATCCTTCATTAAGCTTTGTTTCAAAAATAGAAGCTAAAGATAAAGTCGCCGTACGAGCAAGAGTTACTGGTTTTCTAACAAAACGCCTTTTCAATGAAGGAGATTTCGTTCAAGAGGGGCAACTCTTATTCGAAATAGAAAAAGATCAGTTCGAAGCAAATGTCCGCAAAGCAGAAGCAAACTTAGCGAACGCCAAAGCCAATGAACAAAATACTTCGGCTCAATTTAAAAGAGCAAAAAATCTGATAAAAACAAAAGATATCTCTGAGGCAACATTAGACCAACGCGAAGCAGAATACAGTTCTGCAGAAGCCGGTGTTAAACAAGCACAATCCGAATTAGTCATTGCTCAATTAGACTTAGGATATACAGACATTAAAGCTCCCATCAGCGGACGAATCGGAGAATCTATTTATAGTGTCGGATCATTAATCGGTCCGGATTCGGGCGAATTAGCTTCCATTGTTTCCACAACACCCATGTATGCTATTTTTTCAGTCTCGGAAAATCAATTATTGCAGATGCGGGAGTTTATTCAAGAGGCCGATAAAGGTCATGAGCAAGAAGGAATTGACATTTCGTTCCAATTTGCAAATGGTTCAATTTATGCGTTTCCAGGGAAACTAAACTTTGTCGATATAGAGTTAGATTCTCAAATGAATACTCTAAAAATGCGTGCCTCATTTCCTAATCCGGACAATACCTTAATTTCCGGACAATACGGCCGCATCAATATGAAATTTAAAAATCCACAAAAAGCCTTATTAGTTCCTCAGGTTGCTATTCAACGCGATCTGGCAGGTGCTTTCGTGTATGTTGTGAATGCTGATAATATCCTGGAATCACGTCGCATTGAGACCGGATTAGAACTGACAACGGGATATACGATTGTAGAAAAAGGATTATCAATAGGGGACAGAATATTGTTAAACAATTATCAAAAAGCTTCTCGCATGTTAGGAATTCATGTACAACCAGTTATTCAGAAAGTAGCCGACGAAAAAATATCTATTGAGGAAGAATCTCAACCGGAAGAGGCGATGCCTGTGCAAGAAGAAGTGAATCCTATAAAGGAAGGAAAATAATATGATAGCTGATGTATTTATTAAGCGGCCTCGTCTCGCTATCGTTGTGTCAATTGTCATAACAATTGCCGGAGCTTTGTCCGCTTTTATGTTGCCGATAGAGCAATTTCCAAATATTACACCGCCTCAAGTATCTATTAGCACGACATATCCCGGAGCAAATGCAGAAGTAATTGAAAGTACAGTCGCTCAACAAATCGAATCAGCCGTCAACGGAGTGGAAGATATGCTTTACATGTCTTCAACATCTTCTGACGACGGACGTTATGATTTAACTGTTACGTTTGAAGTCGGAACAGATCCAGATACCGCAGCGATGAACGTTCAAAACCGTGTTAAACAAGTAGAGTCGAAGCTTCCAGAAGACGTTATGAAGCAAGGAATTTCTGTACGTCAACAGATGTCTTCAATGTTGCAGATTTTTGAAATCGTCTCTCCAGATGGTCGTTATGATAATAAATTTCTAACAAATTATGTTTTAATCAACATAAAAGATGAATTATCAAGAGTCCATGGGGTCGGAGATATTCAAGTTTTCAGCAGTTATGACTACAGTATGCGTATTTGGGTCAGTGACGATAAATTAAAAAGTTTAAAGCTATCAACATCTGATATAATCAATGCCATACAAAGTCAAAATATTCAAGCCTCAGTTGGTCGTATAGGAACCATGCCGGCGCCTAAAAATCAGTTATTTCAAATTACATTAACCTCGCAAGGACGTTTAACTTCCGTTGAAGAATTTGAAAACATTATTATTCGCGCGAATAAAGATGGATCTTATTTAAGATTAAAAGACGTCGCACGAGTAGAACTGGGGGCAAAAAGCGAAGAAATGTTAAGCCGTTATGACGGAAAACCGGCTGTAGCATTAGCTATTTTTCAGTCTCCTGGATCAAATGCGATTAATGTGGCAACGGGAATTAGAGAAAAACTAGCCGAGTTATCTCCCTTGATGCCTCAAGGGTTAGAAGTCAAGATGATGTTTGATAACGCTGCATTTGTTCGCACGTCTATGATGGAAATAAAAGACACATTACTTGAAGCATTTATACTAGTTGTTTTTGTTATCTATTTTTTCTTGGGATCCATTAGAACAACGATAATTCCTTTATTTGCAATTCCAGTATCCTTAATCGGAGCCTTTGCAGGAATGGCCGCTTTAGGGGTTACTCTAAATACCGTTTCCTTACTTGCTTTGGTATTAGCGATTGGAGTTGTTGTTGACGATGCTATTGTTGTCGTAGAAGACGTAGAATCCGTCATGAGTATGAACCCCAAAGAGAAACCGGCGAATTATGTAAAAAAATCAATGGACAGGATAACAAATCCAATTATTGCGACGACATTAATTTTGTTAGCCGTTTTTGTTCCTGTAGCGTTCATCCCCGGGATTTCAGGAATGCTTTATAGGCAGTTTGCCGTAGCAGTTTCTTGCGCTGTTGTTATTTCTGCAATAAATGCCTTAACTTTATCTCCGGCTTTAGCTCGTTTACTCATGAGGCCTAATGAGAAGCATACCTGGCTTGTAACGAAAGCAATGAATGGAATAGAATGGGTTCGAGGGAAATATGTGAAAATAATAGAAAAAATAATTCCTCGTTCATGGATTGTTATTCCTGCGTTATTAGGAGTCTCTTGTTTCGCTTTCCTGTTATTTAAAAACACGCCGACAGGATTTTTACCGGCAGAAGATCAAGGAGCTTTTATGTGTGAGGTTCAACTTCCATCAGGGGCTTCATTGAATAGAACCGTAGAAGTTGTTAAACAAGTAGAAGAAAGAGCTTTAAAAGTCCCGGGAGTTCATGGCGTCATGTCAGTTGCGGGATATGGGATGTTAGCGGGAGGAGCTGCTTCGAATAGTGCTTTTATTGTTATGAATCTGGATGATTATGAAAAACGTCAATCTCCTGACTTATTGGTAGACAGCGTTATTAAGAATTTTTCAAAGGCAACTGCCGATATTAAAGATGCGATTGTCATGCCCTTTAATTTACCGGCTTTAATGGGAGCCTCCTCCACAGATGGATTTGAATATATGCTGCAAACAACGGAAGGAGCTAGTCCGGAAGAGCTTTTAGAAGTAGCGAATCAAATCATCAAAAAGGCTGCGGAAAATCCCGCTTTAGAAAATGTGATGACTTTTTATCGTACAGATAGTCCTCGCTTAAGTGTAAAAATAGACCGAGAAAAAGCATATGCTTTAGGTGTTTCTGTCTCTGACATTTTTAATACAATGCAGGCTATTTTAGGAGGTGTTTACATTAACGATTTTAACTTGTACGGACGTTCTTGGCAAGTTATGCTACAAGGAGACATGAACGATCGTTCAACAAAAGAGGATATTTTTAAAATAGAACTAAAAAACAATAAAGGAGAGATGGTTCCTTTACGTTCTCTTGTCCAAATTAAAGACACTATCGGAGCATCTAATATCCAACGTTACAACAATTATCGCGCTTTAAAAATCACCGGATCAAATGCAAGCGGATACAGTTCCGGAGATGCTATTAAAGCAATGACAGAAATATCCAAAGAAGTTCTTCCTTCTGGGTATAAATATGAATGGACAGGAACAGCCGTCCAAGAATTAGAAGCCGGAGGACAAACCGCTGTCGTATTCATTATGGCGTTTTTATTTGGTTATTTATTTCTGGTTGGTTTATATGAAAGTTGGACATTACCTATTTCTGTGATGCTATCTATTATTGTCGGTTTCTTAGGAGCCATTTTAATGATTTGGATTCAAAGCAAGAACTCAACCTATCAAATATTTGATGATTTATATGCACAAATCGGCTTAATAGTGCTTGTAGGTCTTGCTGCAAAAAATGCCATATTATTAGTAGAATTTGCAAAAGATCGCCGAGAAAAAGAAGGAGATTCTATCCAAGAGGCCGCATTAAAAGGAGGAGCCTTACGTTTCCGTGCCATTATGATGACGGCTATTTCTTCTTTAATGGGCTTTTTACCGTTGATTATAGCAACCGGAGCTGGAGCTTTATCCAGAAGAGCCGTTGGATCTGCTATATTCGGAGGGATGGTCTTCTCTGCATTCATTGCTATTTTCTTTGTCCCTGCTCTTTATGTTGTCTTCCAAACTATGGCAGAAAAAATCTCAGGACCTCGGGCAAAGGATGATTTCTAAAAACATTAAAAAAACTACTATCTTAATAGTGAAAAGAGAATCTTAAAAAGATTCTCTTTTTTTTTGTTTTTATTTGTTCTGATGTATCGGAAAGTTTTCAAACCTGTATAAAATAAAAAAGGCATGTCATGTTGCATGCCTTTAAAATCTTGGTGGAGATAAGGAGGATCGAACTCCTGACCTACGCATTGCGAACGCGTCGCTCTCCCAGCTGAGCTATATCCCCTATAATTCGAAGATTATCTCAAATCTCTTTCGTCTTGTCAAGTACAGATTTTATCTAAAAGATTCTGTTAAAGCTCTTTTTTATTTTTAAAAAGAGAAAAAATTAGCTACACTAAAATTATGAGGAAAACAATTCTTTTTTTATTTCTTATCGTTATCTTTTTCTTAGCTTGTTATAAGTATTTTATCTCATTCTATCTCCAGCAAGAAATCGATTATTTCATAAAGAATCAACAAAAACACGGAATTTTAATTACCGCTGATGATCCTATTTTTATGAATAGTTTATTTACGATTCGACAATGTTATAAAAATATCCATATAAAAAGATCCAATCTATTTTATCAAACTCCTGAAATAACTTTTTCAATTTCGTTATTTCATCCATTAACGCTTCACATAGAAACTTCTTCACAACATATCTTAAATGAACTTAAAATAACCTCCTCCCCTTTAAAGATTTCTGTTAATTTAAAAGAAAGAACACTCCATGCTTCTTGCTCTAGTATTCAAATCTCTCATTATTTAATTAGTTCGATTAATTCAAATTTATCTTTCCGTTCTCGTGAGATAATTATCAATAATCTTTGGGTTCAAATAGGAGAAAGCTTTTTATTTTTCGAAGGAATTTTATCTGAAAAACAGGCCTCTCTAACAGGATCTTTTATAAGATGGCAGTCCATTTTAAAGGATATAAAAGAAACAGGCCTCCTTACAAAAAACACATATAAAAAACTCTACTGGACACTCAACTTACTAGACAAAGGGAATAAAGTCACACTCCCAATTACAATAAAGGAAGGGAATCTTACAATAGCAGGCGTCCCTGTTTGCCTTAAGTAATAACTGTCGGAGCGTCTAAATGAGTTAATTCTTTAATTTTTGAGATATTTTCTGCTATAAGAATTAACTCTTTCAAAGCTTCTTGAGAATCCATATTCTGTTTCACAAAGTCAGATTCATATTTTTCAATATAAACTCTTATTGTTGCGCCTTGCGTCCCTGTTCCGGACAATCTAAAAATTAACCTTGCCCCATTATCAAACAAAATACGAATTCCCTGATGGATAGCTTGTTCGTCTGATATAGGATCTGTATAAGAAAAATCATCTGCCTTATTGACGACATAAGAGCCAAATTCTTTTCCTTGTAAAGAAGGTAATGTATCTAGTAAGTTTTGCATGATATGTTGAGCAATCTCTGCTTCAACATTCTCATAATCATGCCGAGTATAGTAATTACGTCCGAATATTCGCCAATGATTTTGAACGACATCAGAAACAGATTGTCGTTTTTGAGCTAAAATATTCAGCCAAAATAAAACGGCCCAAATACCATCTTTTTCTCGTATATGGTTAGATCCAGCGCCGAAACTTTCTTCTCCACATAAAGTAATCATATTTGCATCCATGAGAGAAGTAAAAAATTTCCACCCGGTTGGAGTTTCATATATTTTTAAATTCAATTTTTCAGCAACTTTATCTAGTGCTCCACTTGTAGGCATAGATCGAGCGACTCCAAACATATTGTTGTGATATCCTTTAATCAAAGACGCATGAGCCGCTAATATAGCAATACTATCGGAAGGATTAACAAAGAATCCTTTTCCCAGAATCATATTTCTATCTCCATCTCCATCGGAAGCTGCACCGAAATCCGGAGCATTCTGAGAAAACATTTTAAGGACTAATTCTTTGGCATACGTTAAATTCGGATCTGGATGAAGTCCCCCGAAATCTTGTAAAGGCATCGCATTAACAACAGTTCCTTTCGGGGCTCCCAACTGATTTTCAAATATTTCGACGGCATAAGGTCCCGTTACAGCATTTAATGCATCGTAAGTCATAGAAAATCCAGATTTTAATAAATCTGAAATCAGACTAAAATCGAAAATCTGGCGCATTAGCTCCACATAATCTACGATAGGATCAATAATGCTCACGGTCATATTTTCAAGAGTTAATGTCGTTACTTGAGATAAATCTATATCAGGAGCGTTTGCGATTTTAAAAACACGAATTTTTTTGGTTTCTTCATAAATCGCATTTGTAAGACTTTCCGGAGCAGGAGCTCCATTAGAGATATTAAATTTAATTCCAAAATCGCCTTCTTGTCCTCCGGGATTATGGCTGGCGGATAAAATAATTCCCCCATCTGTTTTGTACTTTCGAATAATATGAGACGCCGCAGGAGTAGAAAGCAATCCATTTTGACCAATCAATAACTGTGTCACTCCATTTGCTGCGGCCATTTTTATAATAATCTGAATAGCTTGATAATTAAAGTACCATCCATCACCGCCCAAAACAAGGGTTTTCCCTGAAACACCCACAACATTGAAAATAGCTTGAATAAAATTTTCCAAATAATTTGAATTTTTCTCAAAAACTACTGTTTTCTTACGAAGACCGGATGTCCCCGGCTTTTGATCTGAAAACGGATGCGTTGCAATTTCTTGAATAATTAACATATCATATCTCCCTTTTCCATTTTATAAGGCTTTTTTTTGAAAAGTAACCTTAATCAAAAAAGTACTAAATTTCCAAAAGAAAAACCTTTAAATTACGTATAAACCCTCTGTTTTTAAATTATCATCCCTATAAACAATTCGGGAATCTTTTATTTTTTTTACATAAAAACTCAAAGTTCATTTAGGTAATAGCCGTTACAGCACGAATATTACCATTCCTGTTAATCTGAACGACTCTCAATTTTTCCTTCATTTCAATCAGCGTTTTTTCACGATCAATTGTCGGAGTTGTTCTCATAATACGTGCAATAAAAGCTTTATAAGCTTCTTCTGGATTCTCCGCATGAATTGTCGCGAAACAATTCTCATGCCCTGATCCCATCAGCTCCCACAAAGCCATCGCATTTGAAGTTGAAATTTCCCCTCCAATAATCACATCCGGAGTAAACCGTACAATCAAATCTATAACACGCGCATAAGTAAATGTATTTGTTAAATCCGTTCGCGATAAAACAATATGAACACGATTTTTATGAGGAACAATTAATTCCCGTGTATCTTCAATAGTCAATATACGTTTATGAGGTTCTAAAATTTTAATAATATTATTTAAAAAAGTTGTCTTCCCGGTTGCTGTCGCTCCGCTGATAAGTAAATGTTCTCCCTTTCTAATTGACAGCATCAGACGATCATAAGGATCATCAGGATCCTCAACATTTTGTAATTTATTCAAAGGACGCAACCGTTCTCCGGAGGCAAAACCAAAATTAGAAAAATCTATGTTCACATCTTCTTTATATACACGAACAGCTAATGCTACTCCTCCGGTTAAGTCGTCATTATCATACATAACATTTCGTCCTGAAATCCCTGTAAATCGATGTCCTCCGGGTAAAGTCGCATACACGACCGGCGTCCCCTCCACAGGATTAAAAGAATAGTCATACGTATTCGCAATAATATATAAAAGATTATTTAAATACTCTCGTGTTAACTTAACATCTTCTTGCTCTATCCATGGAAAAGCATGCCGCCCACGCATCCGCAACCAAATAGATCCCGGATGGTTTACCGCAACTTCTTCAACATTATCTTGATTATACCAATAAGAAAGAGGTCTTAAAATAGACTCTAAAACTTTATAAGTTTCAGAAATAGATAACTCCGACACATTATTCTCCTTTATTTAAAACAAGTTAGGAGACAATTCTCTTCGGGGATTCCCGGATTCCTTTTGTTGAAGAGGTGTCACAATTCTATCCATTTGAGAAAGCATTTCCTGCTCATCAATATTTGGATTTTGATAAACATCATCCAGAGATGGCTTATTGACAGAATTTTGTTGTGACAACTTTCTTCCATTTTCATAGATAGGATTTTCTTCGGACGTATTTGAATAATCAGGATCATATGCGTTTTCATCATACTCACCGGTTCTGGAAGAAGCATCTTGAGCCTCTACATTATTTTGAATCGGCCGCTGAGCCATTCCATACTCGCTTGGAGCGTTTTGAGCTTCTTTTGTATCTTCTCCCATCTTAGAAACATAATCGTCTTCATCTTCTTGTTCAGAACGCAACCATAGATCCTCCATAGCAAAAACCGTTAGCCGAGTTCCAGATGGAATAAAGACAATCGGAGGAACAGAAGAAGAATCTTCGATCAACTGATTAAAAATAGTCTCCATATCATCAATAAAATTCTCTCTAGCTTGTTGAGCAGCTCTTGCACGATCCGACTGAGAAGAAGTCCCATAGTTTTCATTTTGAGTAACAGTCTGATCGGAGGCGACAAGATAACTGATAGCGGAAACAACAGAGGATTGTAAGATTGGTTTTCCATATCTTGCTAAGAACATTTCATCTAAATATCCAGCGACACCCCCTCTTCCTTGAGCATCTCCGGAAACAGCCTGCATTTTAAAAGATCCTCCATCTGGTCTAATCAGTCGTTCCCAAGAAATTTCCACTTTTGCCACTCTGTTTTCTCCAGGAGACCCTGACACACTACCGATTAATTTACTTCCAGCAGGAATAATGATATTCCGTCCATCCTCTGCATAAATATGCCTTTCAACAATCGCAGAAACAGGAACAGACATATATCGACTATCAATAGAACGAGATAACACAGCCGGAATAGCTTTATCTTTCAATATCATTCGAGACATATTTACAGGCCATGAAGACACATTTTTGGAACCAAAATCTTTTGATACTTTCGGTTGAGCTCTTGCTAAAATGCGTCCGTCAGGAATTAATCTGGAAAGCTTATTCCTTGAGTCGTTCATTTTTTCTTTCATTTTCTGACGCCGAAGAGACAGCATATCTTTCATCTGCTGCACTTGTTGCGGGGAGAAGATAAGTTGTTGTTGAGGAAACTGCCTAGAATCGCTGAATTCATCAGAGAATCGATTTCCATTTAATGTAAAAGCTTCTCCATCTTTCATTGTACCGACAACGGCTCCTGTTAAAGGATTGACAATACTATTGTCAGACCTCAAGATAAATTCCTGATCTCCTATTTGCAGTTTTTGTCCGCTACCTAATAAAGTTTCTCCGGCTTTAAACACATCTGATAAGTCTCCGGACAAGAAGCCTGAATTTCCTTTCCATTGTCCGATAAAGTTTCCATCAGAATCATAAACATTTCCCTTGTCATCAATACTTGCGATAGTATTTCCGTTCATATCACGAATGACGCCGTTCTCATCGATAACACCAATTTGCTTGCCGTTTGCATCATATACTTTCCCACAGTTTATCGTATAGATTAAATTTCCTTCTTGATCACGCACTTCCCCATTAAACTTCGCATTTAGACAATCCACGGGACTTAAAGTTGAATCAGGATTCACCTGGGCATACGGAACGTTATCCTTTGTCAACAGACCGCTTGGAGTTAACTCACCGATTTTGTTCCCATTTAAATCCTTGAACTCTCCATCTTTAACATAGCCTTCAACGGAACCGTCTGGAGAATAAACATATTTGGGCATATCGGAAATTCCGTTTTCATCAACTTTCCCGATTTTATTTCCTTCTAAATCAAGGATGTTTCCTTCATCATCGACAGACCCTATTAAATTCCCAGCGGGATCATATAAATTTCCCTCAGGATCTACAGTAAATAAGTGTTTCCCTTCATTATCAAAGACACGCCCTTCTTTATCCATAGTTCCTGTAATTTTGCCCGCGTCATCAACAAGCAGTTGATCTTCTTTTAAATCGACGACACGCCCGATTGTATTTCCATCCTCATCGACGACTGTTCCGTCTCCCAACACCTTGCCGATAACATTCCCTTTTTTATCGACGACAGACCCATCTCGTTTTACACGACCGATAACGTTTCCATTTTCATCTACGACAACGCCTCTTTTTAACACATGTCCGATAACATTTCCATTTTCATCCACGACACTTCCATCATGACGAGAACACCCGATAGAAACTCCCATCATATCTATAACATCCGCATCAGGCAATGTTCTTCCCAAAAGAATTCCGTCTTCTGTTATCACAGATCCTTTTAAAACAGTTCCTCCGATTACCTCTCCTCTTAAAGACATCGCCACTCCATTTAAGTTCAAAATACCGACGACTTCTCCTCTATTATTAATAATTCGCCCATCGTATCTAGGAACTCCGACAACTCGACATTGATTATCCGTAACCAAAGAACTTGGCAAAACAGCTCCTAAAGTTTTTAAAGCATGAGAACCTTTAACAGTTCCGTTACTAGCCAATCGCCCTATAAGATTTCCTTGAATATTAACAACATTTCCATCTCCGGTTGTATTTCCTAAGATATTAGATTGATGATCCACTGCTGTTCTATAAGGGACTAAAGCTCCTTTTACTTCTCCATCTGTTCCCAATAGGGTCGCATCATCTAAGACATGAGCTATCGTTTCGTTCATAGCATTCAAAACTTTTCCTGACGGCATTGCACGACCAAATAGTTCTGGTCTCAGACCGATAGCAACACCGGAAGAGACGACATCTCCGATATCAGGCATTAAAGCATACACATCTCTATTTAAGACTTCCACAATAGTTCCGTCTTGCATGACTCTTCCTTTAACGTTTCCATCTTGATCCACAATAGATCCGTCGACACCTACGAAACCAATTATTGAAGCATTATCATTAACAGCAGTTCCCGTTACCATTCCCAACCCGGCTAATTGATTTGAAGGATTTAAGACTGTTGTAAATGGCATTAAGGTTCCTACTCTGTTTCCTTTAAAATCTGAAACAACATTTGAAACAGAGGTTCTTCCAACAACATGACCGTCACGACCTAAAATAACATTTGGAGAAATAGTGCTCCCCCAAATTTTCCCTAAAGCGTCATACATCGTTGTATCAGGTAAAACATACGCTGCCGGAGCTTCATTAAAAATCACTTCTCCATCAGGAACGACATTTCCAATAATAGATAAATCCAATCCTAAGGCTATCCCGAAAGGAAGATTTCCCCCAATTATCTTTTTATCAGAATTGACGACACGCAAACTTGGTGTAAAAGTATTTAATAAAATCCCCTCATCTGTTTGTTGAGATACTTCTCCATTTGGGAAAATATGCCCGATAACATCCCCTTGTTCATTAGCTGCATAACCTAATGGCATTAATCTGCCGATAACCTCAGTTTGATTATTGATAACCATTTGCCCGACAACTTTTCCAATAACAGCATTTTTACCATCTCGAACGCTCCCGTCAAAACTAACCGTTCCTAAAACGTTCCCTTTGTCATTAAAGACAGGAGTTCCAAAAACAATATGCTGACCTATAATAACTTTTTGAGCATTCAATACCCTATTATCCGGCTGAACATATCCTAAAACTTGATTTCTTAGATTGATTACAGAACCGTCATAACGAGTCCATCCGACAAGAGAGCCGGAAGGATCAACAACAACGCCAGGTCTTAAAACACGCCCCACCCAAACGTCTTTATTATTCCACATCTTATCATCATAGGGGAACGCGCCTAAAACTTCTCCCATACGACCTAGAACACGCCCATCAACAGATACAGTTCCGACGAATTCTCCCGTTAAGTCTACAACTGTTTGACGAGGAATTAAATAGCCTTCTTGTTTCCCCTTCTCATCAACAGCAAAACCATCCGGCATCATTTGTCCAATAAGTTTACCGTCTTTCCCTTTTAATTTTCCATCGAAAGAAACACTTCCTATTGGTTCTTTCCTTGCTCCTATAACAGATCCTATACGAACAAGAGACCCTAAAACACGCCCGTTTGTCGAATATACATTACCTGCTGCCGTTACATGCCCTATTGTTTTACCTTCTTTACTGACCTTTCCGTCAATTGTTAAAAAACCTAACAACTCTCCATTTACACCTAACGGAATAGAAGGTTCCGGGAAAACCATTCCTATAACATTATTCTGATTATCGACAACCATTCTATTTAAAGTAACAGAACCAATTTCTTTATTAGCTAACGAAATAACTTTCCCTGTATTCAAAACATTACCAATAACCTCTCCATTCCAATTTAGAACAGATCCTTTAGGCATTAATCCACCTAAAACCAAACCATCTTGATTGACAACACTCCCATCAGCACGAATAGAACCTAAAATTTCTTTATTTAAGCCAACCGCAGCTCCATCTGCCTGAACAGATCCAATCCATTCGTTATTAATGTTAATAAGCTGACTACCATCTGGAATCAATGCACCAATAATTTCCGAATTTTCAATGCTCACTACAGTATAATCCGGTAAAACACGCCCAAACCTAACTCCTTTTTCATCTTCGGCATACCCGCTCTTATTTGTAAAGCGTCCTAAGAATATACCTTCTGGAGAAACGACTATTCCGTCAGGAGAAATAAACCCTATAATCTTACCATAATCATTAACAACTTGTCCATTAATTAAACTTCCAATTCTTTTCCCATTTTCATCATAAACATCTTTCCCGACGACTGTCCACCCTAGAGGATTTCCACTTTCGTCCAAAACGACCCCTTGAGTAGCGACCTGCCCTAAAATATTTCCTTTTTCATCTACAACAGTTCCGTCCGGATTAATACATCCAATAACCTGACCTAACTTATTTACCACTTTACCATCAGAACGAACCACTCCTATCATTTGCCCGTCTGCTCCAACGACAGCCCCATAAGGAGTAACTCCTCCGATAATTTCTCCTTGTGCATTTATTACATTTTTATCTGGATTAACATATCCGACAATATCTCCGCCGGCATTTAAAACCTGCCCGTTCAAATCAATAATTCCCAAGAAAACACATCCTTGAGCAATAGCTGTTCCTTTAGGAACGACGGCTCCGAAAACTTTATTATTTAAATTTGATGCATATCCCGTTGGTAAAATCTTCCCAAGAACACTTCCCCCTTGATTAACAACGGAACCATTCGGCAGAACGACCCCTTGAATTTTTAAATCGTAGTCAATGACACGACCTTTAGGCATCACAGCCCCGACAAAATTCTCACCGGAACCAACAGTTCCGTTTGGATTAACATATCCTATCATATTCGCCGCATTATCAACCGCTTTTCCTTCTGAATTCACAAACGCCGTGATATTTCCTTCACCATTGATAATCAATCCCTCTCGGACAACATTCCCTATAGGGATAGCGTTCATATCCAATACCAGCCCATCAATAGTAACATATCCGACTTGTTGTTCAAAAGCATTAAGAACTTTTCCATTTTCTTCAATAGCTCCCAGAGATTGTCCTCCATACCCGATACCTAAGCCTTTAGGAACAATTCCTCCGATTATATTTCCAGCATCATCTACAACAAATCCACCTGGGAGAATTCGTCCGATTTTTTGTTTTTGAACATTAATAACAGAGCCATCTTTTTGAGTTGCTCCGACCGGCTGAGATGACATATTCAAAATCACCGACCACGGCATGACAGATCCTATAATATGACCTTCGGTATCATTGATTGTTCCATCTGCCATCGGGAAACCGATAACTTTATTATTCGTATCTTCAACCAACGCTTCATTTGTCAGGCGTCCGATCACTTCCCCTTTAGCATTTATAACAGGCAAGACAGGTAAAGCAGCTCCTTTTACTTCCAATTCTTTTGTAACGATGGTGTAATCCGGCAAAAGACGTCCTATCATATTTCCGGCATCATCCACAACTTCCTTGGTCTCTGGAATAATACGCCCCATTAATATACCTGAAAGGCTAATTGGGATAAGTTCCGGTTCAACGATACCTAAAATTTCACCAGTGTCAGACAAATACATCCCTGTTTCTGGATCTAATACCCCTTTTTGTTTGCTTTCTTTTGGTTCCACAGTTTCGCAAATAATACAATCTTTGGAATCGGTTGATTGCCCGATTAAAGTAATTAGCAGATTTCTCCTTGCTCCGAAAGACACTTCATTGAGACTATCCAAAGCCCAATTAACATTTAAATTATTCTGCAACCGCCGAACAGAAACAGGATTCCAAAGAACCTTTATATTACACGTTCCGTCTTGAGGAATGGCAACATCGGTTGGACATCCATTTTCAACGATAAAACCATCTTGTTGTTCTTCAACTAAGTTCATAGAATAAATACGAATGGGACCTCCCTGAGCCGTTAGGGTAATAATAGCCTCAGAAGTTCCTCCAACCACGACCTGATCCAGATTCAACATGGCCGGATTAGGAATCAAATCAACTTTTCCTCTATTATTGTCAAAAAGTAAAGAATTATTCGGTTCATTTGTCGCATCGATACTTACGTCCCCACTAAAATCAAGACCATCATCTCCTGATTGTCTTGAAAGCGAACTGAAATGAACCATAAGAGCGATTAAGAACACTAAAAGTGCAATAATCCCGACAATTAACAAGATACGGTTTGATTTTCTTACGTATTGCTCTGATGAGCTTAATAATGTCTTATCTGCCATTCTTCCCAACACTTATCAAAAAGGTTTTATCAAAATCTATTGTGTTCTAATGACGGAACATGTGATTCCTTTACGACTTAATTTATCACATAAAGCATCTCCTGTCTGAATGTCTTGAATTGGCCCGATACGTAATCGGAATAATTCTGGCACGCCTCCTTCTGCCACGGCATCCACGGAAAAGTAAGGATTATACCCTTGGAGCAAGTCTTTGTTTTTCGAACGAATACTCTCCCAACGATCTTCCAAATTCCCTATGTTATTATCTTGCGCCAACTCAATTGCAATATTATCCGTCACAGGAACCTGGAAAGAAGATGTATTTGGCTTCCCAATATCCATCCCGTTCATTGTATTAACGATTCCTGAAGAGGCATATTGAGACATTCTCACATCATTTGGTAAAGGTAGCATATTATGCGTATAATTGTCTTCTTTTGGAGCATATGGATTTGAGACCGGAACTCCATTGACTGTGAGATTTCCTAAACCTTGCTTTTGAGGTATTGCCGTTACAGGAAGCATTCCTTGATTTTTATTCGCCGGGATTGGTTGGGTTCCTGCAGTTGTCGATGGTTGTTCTGCATACCATGTCCGTTCATTTGAAGCAGAATAATCAACATACTCCAATCCTTGTGCTGGATCTCGGCGTAGTTTCAAACAAACAACCTTTTGCCCGTTTCTTAAAATCATATCACCAATTCCCTCGACAACAATCAAGCGGCTGTGAGGACCTTTTGTACGAGAACCAACCGGAACTTCTGAACCTTGGACAATAAGATTCACAATCGGTCGTTGCGTCATATTAAGAGCTTTTGGGCCTAGATCAATATAAGTAAAGATTTCATCTCGCCATACACGCTCCGGTGCAATATCAATATCCTCTGGATTAGGAATAAACACATCGATATCAAAACGGAATTTCTCCGGATCTACAGGGATACTCTCCAACCAGTTTTTAGGAGCATTCCCGGCCGTATTTAAACCGAGATTCGGAGATTGCGCTCCTCCTGGAGTGAGGCTATTTCCCCCCATTCCGCTCCATCCTGGAGCAGATCCCTTCGAACCTGAAGACCCAACGGTTACAGAAGCTCCTCCTGAGATATTTAGAACACCCCCGGCGCTTACAGGAGTATAGTTCGGACCTACCAAGACATCGACAACAGAATTGGTAATTCTATCCGTATTATAAGTTTCGCTACGCAAATAGAAGACATACCTGTTCCCGGAACGACCAAAAATAATTAAATTACTATCGACTCCGATATAAGTCGGATCTGCATACAAAAGCAAAGAGTTCGGAGCTGCAATTTCACCTCCGAAAGATTCCGGAGATCCTATATGAACTTTTTCTATCAATTCCCATGCTGGCAAATTAATTAAAGTCATCATCCCTTCTCGCAATCGAATAGGCAAGACAACATCGGGAGTCCATATATAGCGGGAATATCCAGGTTTTAACTGCCCTTCTCCTAAATGTTGCATAGGATCGTTCCATGCTTTTTGTTGCATTCCCAATGATGTTAAATAACTGAGATTAATTGTATCATAGCTGCCAGCTGTTTGTGCCATCGCATCACTAATCTGGGCAGCATCCACATTACTTGGCTGAATCTGCTGAGCAACAAGGTCCACAGGACTAAAAGCGATTAAACTGACCGTTGCCATCATTAAAAATTTTTTTCTTAGTTTTTGTTTTAACATCTTGCAAGCTCTCTTAATATGGTTAACACCTAATTTATAAAATAAATCAAGTTTGATTTAAAAGTCTACTAAAAAGTAACATAATTTATAAAAATTAACATTTTATTATTTTTTTTATTTTCTTTTCGATTCGTTTTTCTCTAAATTAAATAAAATTCATATTTTTTTGATCTGTTCCCAACATATGTTCATTCCTCTTTCCCAAAAGGAAACAAAGGAGAAAAAATAATTTTTTTTATTAAATTCTTTGCAGAAGGTTTTCTTCCTTGGGACGAACACTATATTGTTTTACAATAAAACCTAATGGATTCTTTCGTCTAAATTTCCAATTGTAAGTCTTATTTTCATATCCGACAAGCAACGTTACGATCCATTGTTTGACAACAGGAGCGGAGGCATCAGAAATCATTTCTTTTGTTTCCATTTCCAAAACCCAAATCTCACCGTCTGCATTAGTCGCCTGACGATAGGCTGTTAGTATAGCCACTTCTCTGGTTAATCCGTCTTCACGAATACGAGATAAAATCTCTTGTGTTGTTAGGTTAAATTGAGAAAAAAGTCCAAATGTAGACATCCATCGAATAGGACCTTGATCATTCCAACGAGCCACCATCTCATCCGTATCAGAAATAATGGTATTTCTTAATATAACATATTGTCTAACTAAAGATTCGGTAATATAGTCCAAACCTCTTTCTGATACTTGCATAGGCTCTATCGTAACGGTTTGAGAATTTTTATCCGAAAAAGTTAATTGAAAAGGTTGAACACGGGTCAAAGGAACTAAAGAAAACAACGCAAACACCAAAATGATATTGGTAATGATGCTGACGGCGGAAACAACTGTAAAAGCTCTTGCTGTCCATAAATAACGTCGTTCACGTAAATTTTCTTCAGTCGTCTGTTCTGTCAATACTTCCTGAGAAGAACTTATCCTTTGACCGACTGGTGTTGTGTCATAATGCACAGATCCAGAACTTTTATTTGGCATATGTTATTTCCGAATTATGAAAACCATTCCGGTAATCCGGGCATGAGCTTAACTTCCAAACAAGCACACGGAGATTTTTTCAATTCAGAATAGTCTATTCCGATCCCGACAGGTTCTTTTTCATAAATAGAACCACAAGCAACGACGAACGCCGTTAATACCAATGCCCCGAATACAAACACTTTTTTCATTTTTCAGCCCTTTCTTAAATTAAGATTTAATTAGCATAACAACTTCATCTTAATATGACAATATTAATTTTTTTTTAATTTTGTAAAAATTCACATATTTTTCTTCGGATAAGATTTATACTCTATTATAGTTGCACCGACAGGATTATTAAACCACGGGAGATAAACTATCCTAGAGGGATCATTAACGAGGCGTAAAGATGCGACCAAACTTTCAACAGCTCCGGATTTTTGTATCAAATTAAACTCGACAATCCAATTTTGAGCCCCGGAACGGGATACTTTTTCTATGTCAACAGAGACAGGGGCATAAGAAAGAGCCATATCAACTTTTTCTTTTAACTTTCTATTACCTATGAATTGGAAATAAATATTTGGAACAGACAATAAAAAAACTTCTCCGTAAGGGCTCCATCTCCACAACATTTCAACCTGATCCGCAATAATTTCATACCTTTTTGTAATATACGAACGAACTAATGCTTCATTAATCAAATTCAACGATGTAATATTCTCGTTTAAGTCTTCTGAAAAAACTACATTATTAGAATGACTCGGGAAAGTCACCAATTGAACTAAAACGGTCAAACGACTTCCCATTTGGTATAAAGTCAGAATAAAAAAGAAATTTAATACCAAGAAAAAAGAGGCCACTCCTGTAAAAATCCATGAGGCATATCTTGCCAAACGAATTCTTTCTTTTACATTTAATTGTTCAAATGAGACTTTTACATTTTCTGTCTCATTTTTTTTATTGAATTTGAATAGAGTCCACATTAAAAGTTCCTTGAATACCTCCATTAGAACATAAACCATCTATTTGTTTTGTTTGTTCTGCAATTTCCATATCGCGTACCTTTTGTTTTTCATCGAGAGCCAGCTTTATAAGAGCCGAATTTGAACGAGCTTCTTTAAGAGCATCTTGAATAGTATCTATATTAGAAAAAGATATTGCGACTTCAGCGTCTCCGTCATATTCCAACGCTTCCAACAAAACGCTGTAATCTACACTAATTGGCTCTTCTAAAGAAGCGTTTTGATCTTGCGATATGGCTTCTTCTTTTATTTGTGCGATAGCCGCCTTAAGTTCATCAATATTATCGTATTGGGTAAATTGCTCGGAAGTCGTCTGTTCCGAACCACTTATTTCTTGTTTTAGAGCAAATTCAAGATCTTCTTTTAACAAAGGTTTTGCCGCTGCTATTTTTTTATTTTTTTCTTGCAACAAAATTACCTTGATTTTCTTTAAATCTTCTGGATCGGCATAATTAATATCTTCCGGAATTTTTAAATCATTATAAGTTGCAAACTCTTCAATTTTTTCTTTTAATTCCTGAACTCGATTATTTTGTTCTTCTAGTTCTTCGTATTTCTTATTCAGCTCATACTTGGTTGTCAAGTATCGACTGATGCGGTTATGAGAAGCCGGGTCTGTTTCATTTTTAAAAGAGATTCTTCTGGAATAAGGATTAATGTTAAAGATTTGAGCCATTTCTCCATTTTTTGCATAGATTCTAAAGTTTTCATCAATAAACGTTTGCCACGGTTCAGGATAGTTTGGATAAACTCCCTCAAAGACATTATTATTATCAATTTGGACCAGGACAATCTCTGATCTCGGAGGTAAAGGACGTGGAGGAACTTGAGGGGGTTCAGCTAATTCTCCTATCGGCTTTGGTCTCCGTGTTCGAAGGGACAAGGAAATTAAATAATCTTGATGAGCTTGTTGCACATCCTCGTAAAAATAATAATCATATTTCTTTTTATCAACTCCTTTGGGACGATAATTCGGATTAACACCATAATAAGTATTAATAGCTATATATTTTGGATCCCAAACTTCCACATCGTACAGATATTTCTGATCTTCCCACAAAGAGAACGAAAAACTATCTCTCGATATTCTAGAACCCCATTTATCCTGATTTTCATATAAATCTTTTAAAATAGAATACCCTATAGACCAATCAATTAAATTAGAAGTTCCTGTATTATTATAATTTTCTAAATTTTCAGCCACCTCTTCTTGAATTTTCTCCTCTAAAGAATCAACTCCCGTTAAGGCATTTTCATCGAAAAAATTTTGTTTTGACAATTCATCCATCTCAACAACATCACTTAAAGCATATTCTTGGCTCATTCTCTCTGCCTCTGATTTCATTTTGTCCCACACATTTTGAGGATCAGAAAAATTATTCGACAATAAAGTTACATTACACTTTTCTAAGTCGGCCATACGACGTTTCACCAAAGCCAGGTCAATTAAAGTATCTCTATAATCATTGCTGTCAACCATAGACTGAATTGTGTTTGCCATGTTATGAAATTTCATAGCTGCTAATAACTCTTTTCTATAACTTGTTGATGGGAAATTTAACAAGAGTGGTTCCGGGGCCGATGGTTCTATACTAACGGCTCTTGGATTCCATACTTTTCCTTGGGTATCCTCTTCCTGCGTTTGTTTTACCTCCTGTTGCTCCTGAGCCACCACTGGAAAAACAATTATTTCAATCCCCAAACAAAAAAGACTTATAAAAAAAATCTGCTTTAAATAAACTTTCATTTTCTTTTTTCCACTTTAATTAAGATTCTCCGACTATTAATCCACGCACCGGATTTGCTTCCAACACCCCTAGAGCGCCTTTAAGCTGCAATCTTTCGGCCTTAATTTGTTCTAACAAGGTCAATAACTTATACCATGTTGACATATAACGATAATTAGCATTTACGGCACCATATTTATCTTCTTGCGCGGAAGAAACGGATAACTCATCCACTGTTTTTTGTAAATCCTCTAACAAGTAGTCAAAATAAAGAGCATTCGCCATTGCTGAAATAGCATTTTCCTGAGCAAATAAATTTCTTTTTTCCTGCTCTTTTTGTAGCCCGACGGAAGATGTTTCCGTTGTTTGCATAATTTCCTTTTCAACCGCTTCAGCGACTTCCTTCGGGTTTGTTACATCTACAGATTTTCCAATTGACAAATCTGAATTAGAAGTTTTGTTTGTTTCATTCGATTGTGATGTATTTGAATCGGTTTTATTTTGATCCGAAGAAGTGTCATCTTTTTTATTTTGATTAGATTGTGTCGTATTATTTTCTTTTTTTGTATTTTTATTCTCTAAGACGGATATTCCTGTATCTTTTGCACTTTTTATTGGTTTAATAACCGGAGGGTTTGTTACTTCAATAGCTCTTTTTGTCAGAACTGGACCATCTTTTGACATTGTTTGTTGCAGAGACTGTCTATTTCCATAATCCAATACAGCGACCAACGCCGCAATAATTTGCTGAGCGACCATCCCCCCCAAAATAGGAGTTGTCACAATATCTGTCACGGGAAGAGGTGTAATCATCGCATCTAAAACAGGAAAAGAAACAGCCCTTACCTTAGGAGGATAAAAGAATATTGCCGCTAAACAAATTAAAAAAAATAATTTTTTCATATTATTCCTCTAATGAAATACTTTGAGATCTTAAATTCATAGCAGCTTCTAACTTTAATAATTTTTGCTCTAACGCTACTTGAAGCATTGTTTCTTGAAGAATATTTTTAAGAGCCATTGTGTTTGTTGCAATCGCTTCCGTTTCTGTATTAACTTTGCTTTGCTCGTCTTTAATTACTTGAAGCCGTTCCTCGAAGTCTTTTTCTCCATTTTGAATATATGTTTGAGAATAAGTCATGGCATCAAGAACAACATCTTCTAATAATTTTTTACGTTTTTCTTGAACTTCCGACATTTTTTCTTCTTCGCTCTTCTGATCTGTTTTAGAGTAGAAGAAATTTTGTTTTATATAATTTACAGCACTTTGTTTACTTGTCTGTTTTTTGTCCAAACGATTGCTTTTAGAAACTTTGTTTTTTTGTTCTTGTTCCTCTTTTGCGTCTTCTTCTTGCTGCTGCTCTGTTTGAGTTGCCGACTGTTGAGCATTTTCTTGTGTTTGTTCTGTTACAGAAGTCTCTGACTGATTTGAAGCACTTTCACTTTGTTTTATTGAATCTACCGACTGTTGAACAACTTCTTGTGTTTTTTCTTTTGCCGAGGCAACCGTCTGATTTAAAGTATTTTCACTTTGCTTTATTGAATCTGTCGACTGTTGAACGATTTCTTGTGTTTTTTTCTCCGCATCCATAACTGTTTGAGCCACAGAATTTTCATTTAAACTACTCATCTCCCCAGAAACTTGACTGATACCGCTAATATCTCCTGTATCACCGGTTACTAATCCTTTATAACTCTGCGGAACGGACATTTTATCCAAAGCTTCCTGTGTTGCGTTTTTACCTTCTTTAGCAGTGCTTTCCGCATTAACATAAATTTCTTGAATATTTTGATTATACGCTTGAATTTTTTCGAACTCATTCAAATTAATCATCAAAGAAGAGGCCATTCTGCTGTTATCTTGAATAACCTCTCCGGCTCCAGAAATTCCTAAACCATTTCCGTAATTTGTTGCCGCATTGACAAACTGCTGAGCATTTTGTGTCCGTTGAGCAAAAGAAGGGTCTCCTCCAAAAATAATCATTAAAAACAAGCTTGTTTCTGCGAGCTTTTTTATCATGTTTTGCTCCCTTGACGAACAGTTTCTTGTTCTGTTATTTTTTGTTGATTATCTGTGTCTTGTTCGGTTGTTTCCTGTTGATTTTCTTTTTGTTCATCATCTTGTTGAAGAGGAAATTGTTCTACAGAAATTTTTTCTCCGACAATATTTGATAATTTCAAAGCAGCATTTATCGTACTTATTTGAGCATCTAATCGGTTAATTGAATTAAGTTTTTGAGCGATAGCAGACACATACAACATAAAGCCCGAAGATTTTTCTTGGAAATTTTCTGTTCCTTGAGCAACCTTTTTATCTAATTCATCGATACCGTCATTTGAAGCAGCAGCTTTTACTTGGAGAGCTTTACTATAGGAATCCAGAGCTGATATATGAAGGATAGCATTTGAAGCATCTTTAGACTTTTCGAAACTTTCTGGAGAAGAAGTATCAACAGTTATCAGCTTCTCTGTTTCTTTCGAAACGCTTTTTCTCCCTTCTATCCCTTTACTTGCGGAATTTTTTAATTCAGATAAGACAATCGGTTTTGCTTTTTGAGGATCTACCGTTCTTCCTAAATTCCCTGTAATATTTTTGACATTGGAGGCTTCCCCTATTGTTTTCATCCTATTATAATCCTGCTGGTAAGATAAAGACATTTGAAAATACTCCAATAATTGTTGAATAATTATCGCACCTCGCAAAGTTGTCATAATAGCGTCATTTGTTGCTTTACAAGGAGAAACGCCGATAAAAGTGAAAAACAGTCCGATAAAAAAAGTCCTTATATAAGACATAAAATCTCCTACTGATCGACTTGTTTTAAAGAATCCGTAGCAATCATTTCCAACTCTGATGCTTTCATTAAATTATTAATATTAATTTGAGAAGCGATCAGGTTCATCCCTTCTGTTTGAGCAGCAATCCCTTCCGCCAACGTTTCGGCACTATCTGACATTTGACGAATAGCTGACAACTTTTCTTCTTCGAAGTTAACTGCTTCTTCTTGCATAGCTAAACCTAATGAATAGCCATCTATAACTGCGTTTCTATTAGCTTCTTGTTGAGCTGTTTGAATATTTTTCAATTCTTGTTCTGTTAATTTAGTTGCTTTTTCGGAATCCGTCGGTTTCATCAGTTTCTTTTTAAAGCTTTCTTTAATTTTAGTGGGATTGACCGTAATATTCGACAAAGCCACACCTGTCTGAACACCCCGTATATTGCTCCCTAATCCCAAAGAAAGAAGTCGATCTCCGGTTGTGCTATAATTTTCTTTTTTTGACAAACTAATATACCAGTTAAAACTTCTTAAATAATTCCCCCATTTTCCTCGGACGTTCCGATAATCTCCTTGAAATGTATAAATAGATCGAGTAACGGATCCCATATCCATAAATTGCATCCTTTGAAGCATAGTATTTGTATTTTCAAAGACAGCCAACGGCTTTTGAGTAAAATCTGTCACAGGATATGCGTAAACAGAAGAAGTCCAAAACAAAAAACCGAAAAACCACACCCCGATAAATTTAAATAAAAAAGCTTTAATAACCATAGGAATCTTCCTTCTGAAAATGATGCTGTTTTTAATAATAAGCCAGCATATTTTATTTGTAAAGAAAAGTTTTAGCTCTTATAAGGCATTATATTTAATCCTTTTTTTATCTGATTTTGAGCAGCTTTAAATGTATTGAACAGCAGCATAGCAACAGTCATAGGACCGACGCCTCCTGGAACAGGGGTCATATAAGAAGCTATATTTTGAACAGCTTTAAAATCAACGTCTCCTGTAATTTCTCCATTATCCAGGCGATTAATTCCGACATCGATAACGACAGCTCCTTTTTTCACGGCATTGGCTCCGATTAAGTGAGGAACGCCGACAGCTGTTACCAAAATATCTGCTTGGCTACAAACCTTATCAAGGTGGACCGTTTTAGAATGCGCTTGCGTTACGGTACAATCTTCTTGTAACAATAGATACGCCAAAGGTCTTCCTACCAAAGCAGATCTTCCGACAACAACGGCTCTTCTTCCGACCAAAGGAACTGGAATCTGTTTAATTAAGTACAAACACCCCATAGGCGTACATGGAATTAACGTTGGTATTTTAGACATCATTCTTCCGACATTAACCGGATGCAAACCATCGACATCTTTGTCAGGATGAATTCGCTCTATCAATGTTTGCGGGTTTAAATGTATAGGAACCGGCAATTGCAGTAATATACCATGAACATCTGTTCGTTTATTCAACTCATCAATCAGCTCTAGAATCATTCTCTCAGAAGACATTCCGGACAAATGATAAGTTTCGACGACTACTCCAACTTCCTGTGCTTTTTTTTGTTTATTTTTAACATATATTAAACTTGCCGGATCATCTCCGACCAGAATAACGGCCAATTTGGGGGAAATATGATTTTTTTGAATCTCTTCTGCCAAATTTTGGCAAAAATCCGCTGCTATTTTCTTCCCATCAATTATTTTTGCGATACCCATTGATTTAAAATATCCTCTATTTCATGTAAATTAACACTTATATGGACAAGTTTACACCGTGAAACGTGTCCTGTCACGATAAAAATAGAAGATTTTTTAATTTTTAGATTATCCGCTAAAAAGTTAATCAAAGCCTCATTCGCTTTTCCATCCACGGCAGGAGCCGTTAATGCAATTTTTAAAAATTGATTATTCCAGATTCCGCGAACGGCGGAACTATGCGCGTTTGGTAAAACACGTACAGACATTTCCACCCCTTCTTTTCTTAAACTTATAAATGGATAAGAATTTGCCATAACAAACTTTGAACAAAATAAAGTCCGCCCAATAAAATAACCGGAGATATATCTAATCCTCCGATTGGTTTGACGTACCTACGGATATAACTCAAGACAGGCTCTGTTAAAACAAACAATGCATTCACCATCTGATAAACCCATAATTTATTCATGTTTAAGACATTCATTGCTACTAACCATCCTGCGATAACAGCGGCGAAAACAACATATGTATATAAATCTATAAAAGCCGTTAATATTCGAATAAGTAAAACAAAAAAAATCATCTTTCCCCTTCCTGTAAACAAAGAGCCATTTTACAATATGCCTCGATTGGAACATCTTGCGCTCTTAATGTTGTTTCGATTCCTGCCTCAGCACACAAGAGATTTGGATCCCCCAATTTTTTTAAACTAGATCGCAACATTTTCCGACGTTGCCCAAAGGCGGCAGCTGTTACTTTTTCCATCATTTCAAACTGAACCCTTGGATAAGGATTCATTTTCGGAGTTATCCGAACCAACGCGGAAGTAACCTTTGGCATCGGAGTAAAAACATAAGGCGGTAAAGTCATTTCAATAGAGACATCACATAACCACCCAACCAAAACAGATAACCTTCCGTATGAGCTATCGCCTGGCAAGGCTACCAACCGATCAGCGACCTCTTTTTGAAACATCAATGTTAATCTTGAGAATAAACATATCTCTTTTAGCCACTTAATTAACAATATTGTTGACACATTATATGGTAAATTAGCGACAACACAAATATTTTCTCCGAGTATTTTTTCATTGAAAGCGACTGCATCATCATGAATAACAGTTAAATTAGGATAATCCTGTTTTAATTCTTGAAGAGCCTTTATACACCGATCGTCTTTTTCGATAGCAACTAATTGTATATTTGTTTGTTCTAACAACGCCTGAGTAAGACCTCCCGGCCCTGGACCGACTTCTAAGATAACAGAAGGATGAAGATTGATAAGAGCTGTTCGAGCTATTTTACATAATAAATTTGAATCTAAGATAAAATTTTGTCCAAGAGATTTTTTAGCTTTTAAATCATATTTTTTTAAGATATCTTTTAAAACATACATTATCTTTTCTCTATAAGAGCGTTTTGGCGTAAATTTTTTAACATTTCATTTGAAATTTCTTCCATTTTCACCATCTCAAGACGTGTTTTAATAAGCTCTTTATCCGGCAAAACAGAAATTATCTTTGAATCGCACTTCATCAAAAATAAATAAAAATCATTCCCATCGATTGGTCCGGTTATTTTTCCGACAGAAATATCTTTTAATGCTTGATATAACTGATCCGGCATTCTCGCCACGACCATATCCGGCATTATTCCGGATCCTTTAAGTCCTTCTTTTTCTGCTAAGATATTAAAAGTCTTACAATCTGGATTTTTTTGAATTTCTGTCATTATAGGAACTAATTTGTCTTTTGATATTAAAAGCTGGCTAACTGTCCAAGCTTCAACATCTGTTGAAGTTAGTTCTTTTTGTTGTTCCCGCATTAAAATAAGATAATACCCTTTTTCTCCTTCGATAGGTTTAGATAATTGCCCTGCTCTCATATAAGGCAAAATATTATCTACGGCTTTTTCCATTTGTCCAGGACGTACCCATCCTAAGTCTCCTCCAGACAAGGCTGTTTCTCCTTTAGAATTTTCCATTGCCAATTCCGGGAAAGAACTTCCTGCTACGACTTGATTGAACAATTCATTAACCTTTTCTTGACTCTTCCCTTTGTCTTTTCCAAAAGGAATATAAATTTCTGCGATTAAATAAGCTGGTTGGATAACTTCTTTTTCTAGTTTTTTCTGTTCTTTTGAAATTTCATCTTCTGTAACGACCGGAGGCTTCTCATTTTTTACTCGCAGAACTTTCAACCATCCTAAGTCGGCTTTTATTTGGCGTTCTAAGGTATTAAAATCGACCTGATTTTCCTTAAACAACTTCCGTAAAGATCCTTCAGGCATTTGATTTTGTTCTTCTAAATAAGATATCCCATGAGCAATTTCAGCTTCTGCCAATTCAATATTCAGAGCAACAGCTTCCTGTATTTTGATTTGTTCGTCAATAAGCGTATTTAAAACTCTTTGACGCATTTCATTGCTTTGAGCAACCTCCGGAGGTATTTTCATCAATACTTCCATCATTCTAATCCGGGCAGAGACATCATAATCAGAAATAACTTCATCATTCACTGTGGCAACTATTTCAAATGCCTGGCATGGGAAAATAAAACAACTCATCAGAATGGTTATAAAAAATTTTTTTATTCTCATTACACGGCTCCCAATGTCTTCAAAACAACCCGAACGAAGAAAGAAGTATCTCCTTTATAATCACGATCTTTTGTAAACTCTTTCTCTCCTGAAAATATTAAGATAAGGCATTCATTTTCATATTGCAAGCCGCCTCCGGCTTTAATAGGACCTCCGCCACTTGCCAAGTCATATTGATAAAATCCGTAAGTAGACCAATCACGAGATATTTTTGAATTAAAACTTAATGTAATTTCTTCTCTGTCTCGTAATGTTTTTGTTTCTAAGTTTTCTTTATTAGCCGTCAAATATAGATAGCTGACTCCTATGCGGAAAGGATTTCTCCCAGCTCTTAAGGTTACTTCAGACATTTCATGTTTTAAATTATTTTGATTTATCCTAAACCGATAATTTAAAAAAACATCTTGTATATTAACATTCAACCGTCCTACATAAGAAGAAAAAGAATCTTCGAATCCAGACCCTTTTGAAACTATATCATCTTCATGGAAACGATAAGCTTGTCCGACCAATCCGGAAACAGACATATTCCCTTTCGCATAAAGCGTCCATTGCAATCCATAGTTCAATCTTAATCCTGTTTCCACTCGATCGTACCCATTATATCGATTCGTTGAAAATAAAGTAATATCATCGAACTCATAATCTAAACTATCCTCATTAGGAATATCATTATTCGAAGACGTATTAGGAGACCAAACCCCCATAATAATCGGTTCTAAAATTTGACTATAATTTTCTGATTGTTGTATAAAAGGATATCGCATTTCAACAGACATATTAGGATAAACTCTTGAAGTTTCTTTTGTTCCCTCTTGATCATTCCAATCTATGATATATCCATCGAATCGAATACTTGCTTGAGTATTAAACACAGCTCCTATTGAAGAAACATACGGCATCTCGAAAGCTTGTAAAAAAGAAATTCTGGAGGAATCAACGCCACTGTCCTTGTAAATACCTGCGGAATTTACTTGAGAGAAAGAATATAATCCTTTGTAAAACGGATTTGTTACATATTGATAATTAAATTGAGGAACGATCGGCATACTTCTATTGGACACATCATTTCTTAAGTTTTGGAAGCTATAAACTCTGGCATATGCATAATCTTGCTTTCCGAAGTAATCGACTGTAGCATCACTTTGAATCCACGGAGCCTGATCATCAACGTGGTCAATTGGATAGCGTCTAAAATAAGTATCGTCGCTTACTCTAAAATAATTTCCTCTAAAGCGTAATTGGTTTGTTATATCATACTGAAAATTTGCTTTAATATGTCCTTGATTGTCTTTATCATCATCCTGGGTCGCGGAAAAATCCATTGTTAGAGCACTTTGATGATAAATTCCTCGATATTGTCCCTGAAGCAAAGGAACATGGGAAGGGGAAAGAATAGGAGAAATATATAAATCCTGACTATTGGAAATGGCCCAAAAAAAAGGCACTTCGACACCCGCGCCCATTTCCGTGGAACTTGCTAAAGAAGGAGCTAGAAAACCTGTTTTTCTTTTAACTTGAAAATCCGGATACGCTAAATAAGGCCAGTAGAATACCGGAAGTCCTTTGACATCCAAGAAAGCATGTTTATATATAAATTCTTTTTCTTCATAATTATGAGTTACTTCTTGTGCACGAACACTCCAAATAGGCTTTGTTTCTTTGCAATAATCACACGGAGTAAAAAAAACATCTTTCAGGCATGTTTCATTTCCCATGTCTTTCCGCATAATGCTATCTGCAAGAAAGATAGATCCATCGGCTAACCGCATTTCAACAATTCGAATAACGCCTTGTTTTAGTTGATCTGTCATTTGAGCGTGCTCAGATTCGATAACAACTCCGTCCGGTCGTTTTAATACGACATGCCCAATTGCGTCCAATTGATCTGTTTTCCTGTCGTAAATGATTTTATCGGCCGTTAAAGTTGTTTTATCCTGAATAATGATAACATTTCCTTGAGCGGTTACAACATCATTCTGTTCATTATAAGAAAAAGAATCCGCTTCAAAAGTAATCGGCAAATCTGTATTTTGTTTTGTATCTGTTACAAACTGATGTTGAACGGCATCGGCGTTATTTCCATATAAACAGAGGAAACATATAAAAAAAACAGCCTTTTTCATCCCAATCCGCCAAAAAGATCCTCTATATAAAATAATTCCTCCGAAAAGCAATGGGAACAAAATATTGATTGCCATCAAAGGTAAGTAAATCAAATTCTTATTTGATAAGTTTTCAAACCCTAATGATAAAGACTGAATAATAATAACACTTACAACTGCTAAATAAATTCGACCGTTTTGACCTCTTCGATTATAATACCCTAATAAAAACGGAATTAAAGCAATAACCAAATATACAAGGGAATATAATGGTTGTGTTAGTCTTTTAAACGCTTCAACTTTATACTCACGATAATCAGCCTTACTTAAATGAGGTGTTTTTTCTGTTGCCTCCAACAATGAATATAAAGATTGTTCATCCTCGGTTTGTATACGTGTTTTCGGGTTTTGTTTTTCATCTTCCAAAATCATCGTATAATGTTCAAAGCTCAAAGAAGAGAAAATAGCATTTTGACGATTATATTCTTGTCGTTGCCCATTGTTCATTACAATTTTTGAGACATTATTCCCTGGAATAAAAAACCCTTTTTCAGCGACTAAAATGACTCTTTTCCCAGGATCTCTTGTATCATGAATAAAAATCCCTTTCAGCTCTCCGGAACTCCTAAAAACACGTACGTAAGCCGTCACATTATTGGAGAGATTATTAAATTCACCTTCTTGCAACATAACATGAGCTAGATCATTTCTGATTTTAAATCGAAGTTCTTTAAAACGTGCAACAGAATCCGGCACTAACCATAAAGTCAGGAAATATCCTATTATGACTAAGATTATTCCGATATACAACGCTGGTTTCGCCAGTTGCCACGGAGACATGCCGACAGCTTTCATAACGACCAACTCTCTATCTGCCAATAATCTATTATAAGTAAACAATAAAATTATAAAAAAAGCCAATGGCGTAATAACAACTATAAAATTAGGCAGGACTAGAAAAGTCAATTCCATAAATAAATTGACAGATACCCCTTTATTCACAATCCAATCAATCATTCTTAAGGATTGTGATAACCAAATAATTCCGGTCATTCCAAGAGCAATTAGAAGAAATCCGATAAAAAGCTGTCTTGTAATATATTTATTTATTATTTTCATGGAGACTCTAACATATCAGATTTTACTTACATGAGACAAAGGATGATTGGTTTCGACTAAATTTTTTAATCTATCTGGCAACACATGTGTATAAATTTCCGTTGTTGAAATATCCGAATGTCCCAACATTTTTTGAACGCTTCGTAAATCAGCATTATGCGCAATTAAATGACTGGCGAAAGAATGCCTAAAAACATGTGGAGAAACTCTATTTGGACTAATTCCAACAGAAATCGCTAATTTTTTTAAAGACTTAAAAAAGGCATCTCTTGTAATATACCCTTGACGAGCTGTTTGGCTTGGAAAGAGCCACTTTGATTTTTGTCCTCTTTTCAAAGAGTTTTCACGTCCTTTTGATACCCATTGATCGATAGCACGTTTTGCGGGATCATTGAGAGGAACCATTCTTTGTTTATATCCTTTCCCAGTAACCATAATCATAGTATTATCATGTAAGACGGCAGAAAGCGGCAAAGAAACCAATTCACTGACTCGCATACCAGAAGCATATAAAATTTCAAGCATTGTTTTAAGACGAAGATCTTTTTTTTGTGCTTCTTCTAACAAAGAATTAACCTCCTCTTCTGTTAAGTACTTTGGTAATGATTTTCCTATCTTGGGAGCGTCTAATAAATCCGTCGGATTATCTTCTCTTATTCCTTCGGAATACAAGAATCTAAAAAATTCTCGAATAGCCGACAGACGCCTCGCCTGGGTCTTAGGAGACAATCCTCCGCGCACAACACTATGCATATAAAGAGTTAAAATGCTTCTATCCGCTTTTTCCATTTTTCGTTTATTCGCTTTTAAAAAACTCTCTAAATCTTCCAAATCATGCTTATACGCAGCGATTGTTCTGGGACTTGCACCACGTTCGGCAACGATAATACTTAAAAAAGAATCAATAAAACGATTCACTCTATGAAATCCTTTCAAGCATCCATTGCTCAACCAACGCATCAAAACCCGCAAATTTTAATACATTAAAAGCAATAAGTAAATTAGCCGTATTTTCTTGTAACATTTCCAGAGCCATTAAAACATCGGCTCCCGTTATATTCTGTGATTTTTTATTGTATAAAAAGACGACTAAAGGACTGATTGTACAATTAATTGTCCCTTCATCAAAAACACGATTCTTATACATATAATAAACATCCGGATGGAAAACATTCAAATAGTCTGATAATTGAATAAGCCTTAAAGTTTGTTCTTCAGGACTGATTTGCTGTTTTCCCCACCGTTCTTTAAGATTTTTCAAATTAACAGCATTTTTAAAACCTTGTTTAAAAGAAACCTTCTCAATAGGCTTCATGAAAGGAGGGATTGTTTCAAAGGAGATTCCTTTTACGCCTAGTTTTTGGATTAAAAAAGCATCTATCGGCGTAACGGAAGAAACATGTTCGACTTGGAAACTTGTTCCATACAACTGATGAGAAATTAAATCAGAAAATAATGTTTCATGAGCAAAGCGTTCTCGCCATAATTCATAAGCTAATCGAGCTTTTTCAATATCTTCTCCAAAAGTCAGGCATAAGATATCCGCTTTTTGCCAAAAATCATTTCGGCTATTTTGAGACTGAGAAACAAGACACGCTTTATCTAATTCATTTTGCATTAAAAGTGCGTTAAAATAAAACGGCAAAAACGGCACTCTTTGGGAATAAGAAGGAATGGCATCAATGAGCTGAACAACATCGTTAAATCTTGCTAAATCAAACAATCCTTTAATACGCAAAGCCAACCACACTCCTTGATCTGCTTCTTCCTGCCGAACATACAAGGTAGAAGAAGCCAAGACAGTTGCCGTCATTTGATTCAAAAAAACGGAGGAACGATCTTGTGTTAAGTTATTAATAATTCCCTCCAAAGGGGACATAGGATAAGTTCCCCAAGTATTAAAAGCGGCAGGATAAAGCCCTACGGAATCAAGAGATGGAGGAGGTAAAGTTTCCACCTGTAAAGATTGTGCATAAAGTTGTCCTGAGAAAAACAAGAAGAAACTTATGCAAAAGAGCTTAATTTTTAAATGTATCATTTGGAATAATTTTTTCAACTGAATGAGTCGGAACCGGGACATCCCAAATAGCAACGAAAATTCCGCCTATAACGAGAGCCACTAGAATTAATTTTAACCAAATATGTTTTTTTTCTTTTCTCATTTTGACACTTTTCCTAGACTTATACAACAAAAATGATTATTCTTTAAAATCAAGATTAATGTCAACAGAAGATGATGTCAATAAAAACAACGATGCATATTAAAATAACAGAACCAAAAATCATTTTATTGGTCGGAATGATGGGATGCGGGAAAACAACTCTTGGAAAAGTTCTTTCCAAGCGCTTAGATCTTCCCTTCATTGATAGCGACAAAGAAATAGAAAAAGCATCCGGATGTAGTATTTCGGATTTATTCGCCACATATGGAGAAGAAGAATTTCGTCGTGGAGAAGAACGAATTATGGCTCGTCTTTTAACACAGAGCAAACCGTGTGTTTTATCTTCCGGCGGTGGAGCTTTCTTGTCACTAAAGACACAAAATATTGCAAAAAAGCATGCCATTTCCATTTGGATTAGAGCCGATGTTGACTTATTAAGCCACCGAACAGAGGGACGAAAACACCGCCCCTTAGTTCCGGCGAAAGATAACAAAAAAGCACTTGAACGACTTGTTAAAGAATGTTATCCATTATATGCGAACGCTGATTTAACATTAGATACACATCCAGAACCCATTTCCAAAACGGTTCAACGGCTTTTAAATCTTTTAAAAGAAAATAAGGCTATTAAAGTATCGGAGGATTCATGACTGTTTCAATTATTATCTTATGCCTTTGTTTATTTTTATCTTTCTTCTTTTCAGGGACGGAGACTGCTCTTACGGCATCTTCGGATCCTCTGATGCATGAGTTAGAGAAAAAAGGGAACCATCGTGCGTATTTAGTAAAAAAAATCAAACGGAACCCTGACCGTTTCTTAGGGATGATTTTATTTGGAAATAATGTCGTCAATATAACTGCAACAGCCATTACAACAAGTTTATGCGTTTTACTTTTTGGAGCTAAATGGGGTGTCGTCGTTTCAACATTCGGAGTCAGTTTCGTCGTTTTAATATTTTGTGAGATTATGCCTAAGACATTTGCGATTCGCAACCCAAATACAATAGCGTTGTTTGTTTCTCCGATTGTCTCTGTTTTAACATTTATTTTATCTCCGATAGTTGTTTTTATGAACACCGTCGTACAAGGAGCCATGAAAGCTCTCGGTCTATTACATCAAGAGAAGTTGAGAGACTCCGCCAAAACAGAACTCAGAGGAGTCATAGACATGCAAAAAAGCGATTCGATAAAATCCGAACGCCTTATGTTAAAAAGTGTCTTAGATTTAAGTGATGTGCACGTTAACGACGTGATGATCCACAGAGGGAAAATGGTATCTTTAGATGTAAATCAACCGGTACGCCAACTTATAGCAAAAGCACTGAATTCTCCCTATACAAGAATTCCTTTATGGAAGGGGAAAAAAGATAACATCGTCGGCGTCTTACATGTGAAATCTCTATTCAGAGCCCTTCAAAACCATATGCAAGACTTGGATTCTTTTGATGTTTTAACAGTTGCCACAAAACCATGGTTTATACTAGAAACGACTTCTTTATTAGCTCAACTCCAGGCTTTTAGAAAAAGACATGAACACTTTGCTTTAGTAATCGATGAATATGGTGTTTTGCAAGGAGTTATATCGTTAGAAGATGTTTTAGAAGAAATTGTGGGAGACATCATAGACGAAACAGATTATCCATCAGAAGAATCTTTTAAAACGACTCCACAACCAGACGGATCTATAATTGTAGATGGGGCTTCATCTATCCGTGATTTAAACAGACATTTCGGGTGGGATCTGCCGGATGATAATTTTTCAACTGTTGCTGGGTTACTTTTGTATGAAACAGAACGTATTCCTAAAAAAGACGCTGTTTATTCTTTTTACGGCTTTACTTTTAAGATTCTAGAAAAAAAAGGAAACCGAGTAACAAGCATATTAATTACGCCTCCTATGGAAGCAGAAGAAAATTAAGCGTCTAAAACTAAACATTGTTGATGACTTTCATCAAATAAAACGCAAAATATAGGGCCGTCAAAACCGCCGCTACCGGCAAGAGTCGTATAATAAGGAACATTTAAAATACCTCCTTTTTCTTGGACCGGGAAATGACGAATTATCCGATTAAAACCCATATATGGGTAAGGACGTACAAACGGTAAATGACCTCCCCACCAAAAAGCATCCCCTTGTAAATGAAGCGAGACATCATGATTAATCCCAAAATGAACGATTAATAAATCATTATCACTTGTATACGCGGCATGTTTCAGTTCCGCCATGTAATCAATATGCCCGTCATGTTCTTGTTGAGCCTTGCGAAGAGCTGTTGTCCATCTAGACATTGCGACAACGCCTTGAGGCAAAATTCGCTTTCCCTCTTCGGGATCGATCCCATAGGAAATCAAAACTTTTCTTAATCCATGTTTCAACATCCATTCATAAACATCCAAAGGATTGTTAGCAAATTGAATTTGCATTAAACGATGGAACATTTCTTCTTGTTGCCCGCGTAAATAAATAACATCATTTTGAGAAACTCCGGGAATTGAAATCAAAGCTCTTCTAAATATCAGAGCTTCATCTATTGTTTTCACGGTATCAGGTCCCGCTCCCATTATGTTTCCTAAATAAACGATAACGTCTCCGACTTTAAATTCAGTAGCTATTTTCTTATGGAGGAATCGAAGTCTAATAACATCTCCTGCGGGGGGAGAAACGACCCATATTCTTTTTTTTTCTGGGATAACAGCAAAGATATCTTTTTGTAACATCATAAGATATATTTTAAATTAATTCGTGAAAAAAGAAAGGTTTAAATAAAGATTCTTTAAATTTTTTTAAGTTCCGACCACTTTTGACAGCAATCAGAATCGGAAACAACTCTAATCACAAATCTACCATTCAGCCAAACATGTTTTTTATACATGTTTTTTTATAATTTATTCTCCATTTAGGATATTCTTCAATTTTAGAGACGCTTCGTCAATACCAATATTCTCACATGCGGCATATTCGTGAGCCAACCTATTAAAGGCTTGTTCGAAGACCTGTCTTTCGCTATAAGATTGTTCTCCTTTATCCGCAGGTTTATGTAAATCACGCACGACTTCCGCAATTAAGCAAGGATCTCCGGAATTAATTTTTGCATCATATTCCTGACTGCGACGGCTCCACATTGTTTTTTTAACTTTAGGTTTTCCCTTTAAATTTTTCAAAGCAGAATTCATGATATCTTTAGAAGACAACGGACGTAATCCTGTTTTTTGCATACGCGTCATAGGAATACGCATTGTCATACGATCTTTGTCAAAACTTACAGCGATTAACTCTAAGGTTTGACCGCCCACTTCATCTTGAGTAATATCCAAAACCTTACCGACGCCATGTGTCGGATAAACGACGAAATCTCCTGGATTAAAACGATATTCTTTTGACATTTAACCTTCTCTTTTCTAATTTTGGAGTTCATGATAGCACAAAAAAACAAGTTTGTGAAGACAAAAAAGCCGGTGTTTTATGAAAATACCGGCTTAAGAAATTATTTAGAGGCAACAGGCCACTCTTTAGCCTTTTCCGCGTTAAATGCTATCCATTTTGCATCTGCTTCACTATCATTGCAGATAGCATTTTGAGGACACTCCCCGATACAAACACCGCAATCAATACAGGCACTTGGATCAACGACGACCTGCGTATCACCTTCATGAAAAGCATCTACAGGACAAACCTCAACACAACTTTTGCATAAAACGCAAGAATCATTTACTACTGAAGGCATATTTTTACTCCTTTATTTTAAAAATTAAACGTCTTCTTTATAGACCTTTTCCATAAAAAAAACAAGTTCATTTTAAAATAATCTTGATTTTTTTTTGAGTATCTTCCATATACTCTATACAAAAGCATATTTAAACAGAAAGGATACCTCATGAGCGAAGAAAAATTATCATTCCAAGCAGATGTCAGTAAAGTCTTAGACATTGTCGTCAATTCATTATATTCTCATAATGAAATTTTCTTAAGAGAGCTGATTTCTAATGCCTCAGACGCTTGCGATAAGCTTCGTTATGCTCTTCTAACACATCCTTCTTTGGGGAAAGGAAGATCTTTTCAAATTACGCTCATTCCAAATAAAGAAGAGAAAACTCTAACTATCCAAGACAATGGAATAGGAATGAACAAAGATGATTTGATTCATCATTTAGGAACAATTGCACACTCTGGCTCCGCAGAATTCATTAAAAATCTGACGGGTGACAACAAAAAAGATATTACTCTCATTGGACAATTTGGAGTCGGCTTTTATTCTGCTTTCATGGTTGCAAATCATGTTACGGTGTTGACTAAAAAAGCCGGGGATACACAAGGATGGCGTTGGGATTCGGAAGGGAAAGGAACTTTTAATCTTATACAAGACGACAGCGCTCCGGACGGAACGGTAATAATCTTACGCTTAAAAAATGGAATGGAAGAATACACAGATCCTCTTCGCTTACGAACAATCGTCCGCCAGTATTCAGACCATATATCAATTCCTATTATTTTAGATATCGGCAAAAACAAAGAAACAATAAATACAGCCTCCGCTTTATGGATGCGCCCGAAATCAGACATCACAGAAGAACAATATCGTGATTTTTACCGACATTTAACACATGCTTTTGACGATCCTTGGATGACTATTCACTTTAAGGCAGAAGGAGTTATAGAATATACAGGATTATTATTCATCCCGGGGAAACCTCCTCTTAATCTATTTCAACCAGATCAAAAGGAAACGTTAAGCCTCTACATTAATAAAGTATTTATTTCTAATGAAGTAGAAGATATCCTTCCTCATTTTCTAAGATTCGTTCGTGGTGTCATCGATACAACAGAACTTCCTTTGAACGTCAGCCGAGAAATGTTACAATATACCCCTGTTTTGAAAAAAATAAAAAAAGGTCTGATCAAACGACTTTTAACAGATCTCAAAAAACGTTCTCAAGACACACAAAAATACCAAATATTTTGGGATAACTTCGGAATTGTTTTCAAAGAAGGTCTATATGAAGACCGCGAACATGAAAAAGAAATTGCCGAATTATGTCGATTCCATTCGACAAGAGGAAATGAACTGACCTGTTTTGCAGATTATGTCTCCAGAATGCCGAAAGAACAAAAAAACATTTACTACCTGACGGGGGATGATTTATCTGTTTTACGGAACAGCCCTCAATTAGAAGGATTTACATCAAGAGGAATCGAAGTTTTATTATTAACAGATCCTATTGATGAATTTTGGCCGCAAGTTTACACGATCTATGAAGGGAAATCAATCAAATCAGTAACTCACCCTGATTCAGATATTCATGATATTAAGACTATTGAAGAATCACCTGAAAAACCTATTGATCAAGCTTTACAAACAGTTTTAATCAACAAAATCAAAGAACTCTTAAAAGAAGAAATCAAAGATGTAACTTTAACCGATCGTTTAAATAAAAGCCCTGTTGCTTTAGTCGCCAAAGCAGGACAAATGAGCATTCATCTAGAAAGGCTGATGAAAACCCATGGGCAACGACAATCTTTTATGAGCGACCGTATATTAGAAATAAACCCACGCCATCCCCTTATCAAGAAATTAGCACAGGCTATTTTAGATAAAAGAGATCTTCAAAAAGTAGATGACGCCATTTGGATTTTATATGATCAAGCACGGTTTACAGAGGGAGAACCATTAAAAGATCCTTCGGGTTTTGCAAGACGTATTAACTCTTTTTTAGAAGGTATTCTATAAAAACGAGCCCCTTTTAATTCAAAAAGCATGACACCGTATTGAGAAAATCAGAAACTGAGATCGGTTTTGCGATATATCCGTTACATCCTCCATCTATAATCTTTTGCTCATCTCCTTTCATAGCGAAAGCAGTAACAGCAATGATTTTTGTATCTTTAATATCAGGATCTCTGCGGATAAGGGAAGTTACCTCCAATCCTGATATTTCAGGCATTTGGATATCCATTAAGATTAAATCAGGTTTTTCTTGTCTAGCGACATCTAAAGCCTTACGACCATCTAAACATTGAATAACACAATATCCTTTTGTTTTTAACAAATCGGAAAACAACCGCATATTCATTTCATTGTCTTCAACGATTAGAATTTTAGACATCGACTTCTCCCTTGAAAAAAAAATCAAATAATATACTATAAGATTTTATATCATAAAAGCTCCAGAAAAATATTCAAGGAAATTATCATGATTTGTTCAAAATGTCCCCGTTTACATGGTTTTATAGAAGAAAATAAAATTAAGTTTCCAAATTTTTTTAATGCTCCTGTTCCTTCTTTTGGAGATTCGATGGCGAAATTAATGATTGTAGGTTTAGCCCCGGGGCTTAAAGGAGCGAATCAAACGGGACGCCCTTTTACCAAAGATTATGCGGGAGATTTATTATATCCGACTTTGATTAGATATGGTTGGGCGAAAGGAGAATATAAAGCATCTCCGGATGATGGATTACAGCTGACGGGAGCTTTAATTACCAACGCCGTTCGCTGTGTTCCTCCTCAAAATAAAGTCACACCGCAAGAGATCAAGACATGTAATTTCTTTTTACAAAAACAAATTCAAGAACTACCGAACTTAAAGGTTATTCTTGCTTTAGGAACAGTTGCTCATGCTGCGGTTCTTTTAGCCTACGGCTATAAAAAAAGTGCGTATAAATTTTCTCATGGCGCATTGCACGAATTACCCGCCGGAATCTTATTAATCGACAGCTATCATTGCTCTAGATATAACACAAATACAGGAACTCTAACGACGGAAATGTTTGAGGATATTTTTAAAACAATAGGGGAAATTTTATAATTTTATTTATTCTTAAAAGTCATAATACGTTGTTTATCACGATTCCATTCTCGTTCTTTCTGTGCTTGACGCTTATCTGCATGTGTTTTACCGATAGCGATTCCCAGACATACTTTTGCTAAACCTTTTTCATTAAAATATAAATCCAAAGGAATTAAAGTATATCCTTTCCGGGCGATAGAACCTAATAATTCTTTCATTTCTTTTTTATGGAGTAATAACTTTCGCGGAGCAGTTTCATTATGCTTAAAAAAAGAACTTTGTTTATAAGTTGTTATATGAGCATTCATTAAATACAAAGCTCCTTTTTCAGCCGCCGCATAACTTTCAGAGATATTGGCATGACCTAACCGCAAAGACTTAACTTCACTTCCTGTTAGAACCAACCCTGCTTCAATTGTTTTAATAATTGTATAATTGAATCGAGCTTTTCTGTTTTTAGAGACGCTTCCTGTTTTAATAAACATTTACTTTCCTTGCCTTTTATCTGTAATCAGCAAATCCTCGACAGGAGGTTCTCCTTCTATAGGATCATCCACACGTCTACATCTTCCATTTAAGACGGCTCCGGATTCAATTGTAATAGTTTCCTGAGTAATATTTCCGTTAACTTGAGCACTTGAGCCAAGTTTAACACCACGAGCCATAATTTCTCCCAAGACAGAACCATAGACTTCGACATAATCTGCAGTAATAATTCCCGCCACTTTCCCATGTTCTCCTAAAGTCACACGACGCGCCGTTACATTTCCTTCAATGGCTCCATCAAAATGAAGTTCCCCTTCCATAACAAGATTCCCTTTAATAACCGTCCCGTCTGTAATAATAGATAAAGCCTCATGATGAGTATCAGAAATTTTAGTTTCTTTTAATTTTCTAAACATTTAAATTCCCCTTTTGAGTTCTTAAAAAACGATACGGATTAACAGGCTTTTTCCCAATAAGAATTTCATAATGCAAGTGAGGGCCTGTACTTCTTCCAGTATTTCCGGTTAATCCAATTTTATCTCCTGCTTGAACGACATCTCCTTTTTTAACTAGAATTTTCGACAAATGAGCATACCGCGTTATAAATCCGAGTTCATGTTCAACCTCAATAAATTTTCCATAAGCACCATTTACGAAAGCTCTTTTAACTATACCCGGAGCTGTAACATAAATAGGCGTTTTTAAGCTCGCCGCAATATCAATTCCCTCATGGCGTGCTCTTTTCCCCGTAAAAGGGTCTTTTCTAATACCGAAAGCAGCAGAGATACGTTTTTCACTAACAGGATACCCCAAAGGCATTCCATCAGATAAAGTCAATAAACTTTCCAAATAATCCACCTTATCATAAACTGCTGTTAATTTTTGAGCATACGTAAAAGTGAGCAAAGAAGATGACATATCAGGAATAAACGGACCTCCGACATTTTCTGTTTTTTTCACTTTGTTTAATAGAACAGAAATCGGAGTTCCATTGTCTTTTAGAATTTTTTCCACTTTTTTAAAGCCCTCTTCTGTATTTTTAATTTCTTCCGAGACTAAAACATCCACTTTATCTAAAATATCTTTGTGCGCTTGTTGAATATCCAGCGCTAATTTTTCAGATTGTTCCGCTCTTTCTCGATAATAAGCTAATTCTTTTTTTAATTGATTGTTTTCTGTCTGTTTTAAGTTTAAAGCCGCTTCTTTATTTCGAATTAAATCATTACTAAAGAAATAAACCATTGAAATCTGCAATATCCAATATAAACTCGTCAAAAAGAGCATAAAACAAATAATTTGCGCCCAAGGACGAATTGTTAATGTTGTCATTTTCTTACCACAGCAAACAATAATTTTTTTCTGTTGAAAATACTTTTTTTGATTTCTCAGAAAACTCCATTTCATTTTTTATCTACCCTTATATACAAACCTCCGACACACACGTAAGACATATTTTCTATTCAAAATCATCTTTAAAGAGGAAGCCATTTCAAACATACTTTTTCCAACCACTTTTTTGTTTTTTCATTTACTTTAGGATATATTTTTTCCATGATATTTTTATAATATCCTTGCATCCAGGCTTTCTCATCCTCTGATAAATCCTGTTCATTAATCAGTTCATCACAAAAAGGAATAAAAGTCAACATTTCGAAACGAAGCCAATCTTTCTTATACTTTTGAACAGTCATCATATTTTCCAATCGTATCCCGAACTTATTTTTTAGATAAAAAGCTGGTTCGTTTGTCAAAACCATATTTTCCTGTAAAGGTTCTATTGAATTTTTAGACAAAGAAGGAGGTGTTTCATGAACATTCAAAAAAGCACCGACTCCATGCCCTGTCCCATGATCATAATCTAATCCTTCCTGCCACAAGAATTGTCTTGCTAAAACATCTAATTGAGCTCCGGAAGTTCCTTTAGGGAAAATACTTTTTGCCATAGCGATATGTCCCTTGAGAACCTGTGTATAACGTTTTACTAATAACTCGGAAGGTTTCTTTTTAAGAGAAACTGTTCGAGTTACATCCGTCGTACCACATAAGAATTGACTTCCCACATCCAATAAATAAATTGAATTTCCTTTTAGTTTAGTCGCAGAATTTTTTTGCGGAACATAATGAGGCAATGATGAATGAGCTCCCACAGCAGAAATCGGGGGAAAACTATTCCCTATATAATCTTGATTTTCCTTTCGGAATTTTTCCAAGTTCCGCAAGACGGAAAGTTCCGTTCCATCGAGAGGGTTTTCAAGAAGATCAGAAAAAAACTGACATAAAGCGACACTCTCTTTTATTCCCGCGAAACGAATTCCTTTTATTTCCACGCTGTTTTTAACACATTTGAGTTTATCAAAAGGATTTGTCATAAATCGCACCGAAACGCCACATTGTATCAAATCCTGTTTAATTTTAACAGGCGTTTGAAAACGATCTATTCCAACTACTTTCCCTTTTAAGGAAGAAAGTCTTTCATAAGTTAGTTCCTGAACTTTCCCGAAGGCAGGGACGATACATCTTGATAATAGAACCGGAGAATACGAGAGAGCATCGCTGCGTTTATTCAAAAGCCATGATACAGTATCAGTTGAAGAAACAATAAAAGCATCTAAGTTATTCTCACGTAAAATTTTCTGAACCGATGAAGCCTTTTGTTGAGTCGTTTTCCCCGCATATTTTTTAGGATACGAATAAATCTTTATCAATGGAGGACGCGGTCTGTCTTCCCAAAGTAAATCAATAGGATTTTCTTGACATGGATAAAACCTAACGTTTTTTCGGGCGCATACATTTATCCATCTTTCTATTTGATCAACAGAATGGAGGCTCGGATCATAAGCGATCACACTATTTTTTTTAATATGTTTGCTTAACCATTGAGTAACAGTTGTTTGTCGAGGGACATGGAGAACTTTAAATTTCGTTTGTTTTTGAGCCTGCGACACATATCTTCCGTCAACGAATAAAACTGCTTGCTTATCTGTAATAACAGCCATTCCGGCAGAGCCCGAAAAACCTGTCACATATGCAAGCCGTTCATTTTCACAAGATAACATTTCATTTTGATATTCATCATCATGTGCGATAATAAGAGCATTAGCTCCGATTTGCCGCAAGTAGTCTCTAATTTTTTTTAACAAGAACAGTTCCCCACTCATTAATTTTTTCCTGATTAATACAAACAAATCCGGCTCTTTGATGAGCCTCCATCACCCATTTTTTCTGTCTATTTAAAAATCCTGATAAAATAGCATATCCCCCATTATTTAAATGCTTAAATAACTTTGGCGCCATTTCAATTAAAGGCCTCGCTAAAATATTTTCAAAGATTAAATCATACGTCTTATTAATTTTCTCATATCCATCACTTTGCCAGACTCGGATATAAGGAGACACATTGTTCTCACGAATATTTTCCACTGTAACATTCACAGCTTCGCTATCAATATCAACAGCATCTATGGACACGTTTTCATTTAAAACTTTGGCTGCCGCCATAGAAAGAATTCCGGATCCGCAGCCCATATCCAAAATACTCTTAGGAGTAAAATTTTCCAGTAGTTTATCAAACAAGTATAGACAGCCTTGAGTTGTCGCATGTTCTCCGGATCCGAACGCCGTTGAAGCATCAATTTTTAAAGATATTTTATCATTAGGAGAAAGATTTTTGATATGAGAACCATACACATAATATCTTCCGATAGAAATAGGTTTAAAACTACTTAAAGATTCCTTAAGCCAATTTTTTGGAGGCATTAGAATTAAATTTAATTGAGGTTCTTCTATTCCAGCGCTCAAAGCGGCGACAGCTAAAGTAACTTGTAAAAGATGACAATCT
Source organism: uncultured Alphaproteobacteria bacterium (assembly GCA_944392585.1). Classification (GTDB taxonomy): domain Bacteria; phylum Pseudomonadota; class Alphaproteobacteria; order CAAHEQ01; family UBA3637; genus CALXXA01. The sequence goes on from CALXXA010000025.1 coordinate 50,040, forward strand.
GGTTTTTGATTAAAAATAGCTTCGATTTTCCATTTTCCTTTATCGGAGCCTTTTTCCAATAAAGACATTAAAACAGCATCGGCATAAGGTTCTAGAGCTCTATCAAAATAAGGGAGAGCTTTTTCGGGAATAATAAAAACACTTTGATAAGTTTGACTGGATTTGGTCATTTTTGTAAAGCCAACTCCTCATAAACTTTCAATGTTTTCTCACACATTTTAGAAATAGAAAAATAGTTTCGCACAGATTCAATCGCGGCGACAGATATTTTTTTTCTATCTCCTAAGGACATATCTAATATTCTATCCAAAGTTTTAGCCAACGCCATCGCATCTCCAGGCTTTACGAGGAATCCAGTTAATTCATCTTGAATTGTCTCAGTTGCTCCGCCATGATCGGTTCCAACGACCAGTCTTCCCATAGCTTGAGCTTCAGGAATAATTCTTCCAAAAGCTTCCGGATCTGTGGAAGCGGAAATAACAATATCTGATAGCATATATGCGACCGGCATATCCTGACAATAATCTCGGATTAAGACATTTGTTTCTAAACCTAATTTCTCTATTTTTTCTTTTATTTCTTTATAATACTCTTTTTTCCCTTGATCCGAACCGACGAACAAGCACGTCACAGCCTTATTTTTCATTTTCGAAAGAGCTTCCAGAACAACCAAATGACCTTTCCAACGAGTCAAGCGTCCAGGTAACATCAGAACAGGTTTATCTAAAGGAACTTGCCATTTTTCTGCCAACTCGATAACGCGTTCAGGTTTTACTTTCAAAGGATTGAACTTATTTATATCAGCACCTCTATAAATAAGCCGAATACGAGAAGATGCAATATGATAATTATCTAAAATATGTTTTGTAACGAAATTAGAAATAGAAATGACCAAATCGCCGGAAACCATAACTTTATTATAAGGTTTTTTGAACCATTCTGGTTTTATATTATAAACGCCATGAAAAGTCGTCAAAAACTTAACGCCGGGACATTTCCGCAATGCGATTTTAGCCGCCCATGCGGGAGCGCGAGATCGAGCATGAACGATTTTAACATTTTTATGACGAATAATTTCCCGTAATTTTCTGCTGTTTTGAAGAATAACAAAAGGATTTTTAGAATGGATCGGCAATTGAATATGTTCTACTCCCATTTTTTTTAATTCATAAACCAACATACCTCCGCGAGAAACAACGATATTCGGCCATTTATTTTCTTTAAGAGCTTTAGCTATTTCTATAGTTCCTCTTTCAACGCCACCGCTTTCCAAGGCCGGTAAAATTTGCATAATAACAGGTTTTTCAGTCATATGTTTATTCCGGGAAAACTTGTCTGCTTTTTTGAGCGGGAGCACGTTCAATATAACCTTTATTTTTCATGCATTTTTTATACACAGAAGGGATCATAGACCAATCATCCAACAAAGAATTGACATAAACAGGTTGAGCCCCTGGATATGGGATAACACTCGCCCAAATACCATTATTAGAATCATTATCAAACCGCAATTTTGGTAAAGGCTCTGTTCCCGGAGGCCATGCGGGGAGCGTCCAAGGCCAATAATCGGCTTCAGCCAAGCATTGATTATGATCTCTGGCGAACCACTGAGGACCGATACCTTGTTTATACCAATAATAAGTTGTCTGCCCTCCGCCACAAGCAACAAGGAGGTTTAAAAAACTCAAATAGAAGAAAAGTTTAATTCTTTTTTTCATGGAACACCTCTTTAAAAGTCTAAATCCGAGTAACTATTTGGAGGTATCATACCAGGTAATCTATCCATTAGCAAGGATTGAAATGACGGACGAGATTTGATTCTCGCGTACCAAGCTTTTGTTTCCAAATACAAGCTCCAATCTATTTCTCCCAAATAGTCTAAAACAGACAGATGAGCGGCTATATCAAAATCAGCCATAGAAATATGACCTCCGGCTAAATAGTTACGTCTTTCAGCCAACCATTCGACATATTTTAAATGTCTTTTTAAATTTTGCCTTCCTGCACGAATCATAATAGAGTCAGGTTCTTTTTTCCCTTGTACTTGTTTTAATAAACGTTCTTTTACCAATGTATCATAGACTTCTTCATAGAAAAGAGAATCGAACCATGCTATTAGTCGCCGAACTTCAGCTCGAAAGACAGGATTATCCCCCAACAAATCCATTCCCATTCGTGTTTCATTTAAATACTCGCAAATAGCTTGATGAGAACACAGAACCGTTCCGTCTACATCAATTAAGACAGGAACTTCTCCGGCTGGGTTCAATTTCAAAAAATCAATTCGTCTTTCCCATGGCTTTTCAAACTGAAGAGCGTGCTCAACCCCTTTTTCGAACAAACATAACCGAACTTTCCTAGAAAAAGGACATAAAGGATAATGATATAAAGTTACTCTTTCTTTTGTCATTTTTTATTAACTAACTCTTGTATACAAAATCCGGCTTTTTCACTTGGTAACAAACTCCCGTTTTTCCCTAACTTTGACAAAACGCGTTGAGCTTTTTCCATTTGTGATTTTCCAGACACGTTTATTAATTCTTCTAATTTACACACAATTTGATTAGGATTGCAACGCTCTTGTAATAGTTCCGGAATAATTTCTTCATTTGCTAGGATATTTATTAGATTAACATATTTAATTTTAAGCAATCGTCGGACCAACCATGCCGACAAAGGAGTAACATGATAGGTGATAACATGAGGCACTCCGGCCATGGATAATTCCAAACTAACAGTTCCTGACGCTGCTAAAGCGATATAACTTGCCGCGAAAGCATCGTAACGTTCTTTTTCTCCGAGACTAACGATAACTTTCACAGGCCAATCTGCGGTCATTTCACGCACTTTTTTCGCCACCGTTTGAACAGTTGGGATAACAACAACTAATCGAGGATGCTTATTTTTCATGACCGCGACGACTTGTTCAAAAATAGGAAGTAACCATTGAACTTCATTTTTTCTGCTTCCTGGTAAAACCGTCATAACAAAATCTTCTTGAGAAAGATTGTATTTTTCATAAAATAAAAATTTATTGCCTTTGTCAGCACCTCCTTCAATAACCGGATGTCCGACATATGTTGATGACATATCATAAGGGTCAAAATATTTCTTTTCAAACGGGAACAACATCATCAAATGATCCACCCATTTTTTAATTTCCTTAGCTCTTTTGGCTTTCCACGCCCAAACTTGAGGAGCAACATAATGAACATGAGGAATAGAAATACGTCTTTTTTTTAATTTTTGGTGAATTTTTATGGAAAAAGACCAACTATCTATTGTCACAACGATATCCGGTTGAATTTTTTCAATATGTTTTAAAGTTTGTTTCATACGTTTTAAGATACGCGGAATACTAGGGACAACTTCCCAAAAGCCCATAACCGATAAATCTGAAATATCAAATAAGCTTTTTAATCCTTCTGCCTGCATTGTTTCTCCGCCAATGCCATAAAACTCAACATTATTCTGAGTTTGTCTTTTAAGAGCCTTCATTAATCGAGATCCAAGCAAATCACCCGACGGTTCACCGGCTATTAAATAAACTTTTAAAAATTTTGACATGTTTCATCTATTCCTATTAAAAACAACCCTTCTTTATTTGCTCTTTGAACGACTTCTTTTTCATGGACAATAAATGCACTGTCTTTTTCGACGGCAATTCCTGCCAGACCAGCCTCTTTAGCAAGTTTTACAGTTTGAATCCCGATTGTGGGTAAATCGGCACGACGTTCTTGACGAGGTTTTTTTACCTTGACTAAAACCCCTTTAACAGAACTTTGATGTAATGTTTTACATCTTTTTATAAGAGCGTCTGTCCCTTCTATCGCCTCGACACCTAAGACCAATCCGTCTGCAATAATAACCGATTGCCCGACATCTGCCTGCCCTAGGATCTTAGCAACTTTATATCCTTTAGAGATATCTTCATAATTTTGTTTTGTTGGTTTAATTTTGCCATACACACCTGCATGAGACAAACAGTTTTTTAGGATTTCATCTGCTCCGATGACATGGAAGCCATCTTTTTCAATTTCATGAATAATCGCTTTTAACAGACCATCATCTCCCAAAGATTTAACACCGGCTTTGGCAAAAAATTTTAATCCTCTCCAATCTGGTCTTAACTCTTGTAGTGTCGGGCGACGAACAGCTCCGATCATCAGAATATCCTCAACAGCATTTGCATGAGCCAGTTCAAAAGATTTTCCAACGGCTCCTAACCGAACCCACGCTGCCTCAGGAGGCATGGAAGAAGAATCCGCATGTCCTTTTAAAGCTATAACGAAATAAGGTCTTCCTTGCTGTTGGCAAGCCTCTATAACCAATTTAGGTAATTCACCCGCTCCGGCAACAATTCCTAATTTTTTCATAATCACCCGATTTGTGGTTGCAAAATGTTATTTTTAGAAGGATTTTGAACAAACTTAATAACATCTTGAACTAAAGGGTTGGCTTGATATTCCTCTGAAGAAGCGATGCGTTGAATACGTTCTTTAAAATTCCCTTCACTACTAAAGAATAAATCTTGATAAGCCTTTTGCAATCCCATAATCAAAGAAGCTTGTATATTTGCTCGTCGCAGCCCGACCAAGTTCAATCCGCTCAAACCGGAACGAGGCCCCCCCATCACAATCCCATATGGGATAACGTCTTGAACAATGCCACACATACCTCCTATCATAGCGCCTTTCCCAATATGCGTAAATTGTAAAACAGCCGATAATCCTCCTATAATTACTCTGTCTTCAACTCTCACATGACCTGCCAATGTCGCATTATTACTCATAACAATATCATTTCCTAAAATACAATCATGCGCAATATGACTTGCGACTAAAAATAAATTTCTATCTCCTATAATTGTAATTTTATTATCGACATCAGAGCCAACATGAGCTGTAACATGTTCTCGAAAAATATTATCATTCCCAATAATCAACTTTGCATCGGGAGCGTGACTTCTTTTATGTTGAGCCAACGTTCCGATAGCGGAAAAAGGATAGAAGGTATTCCGTTCTCCTATTTGCGTGTACCCATCAATCACAACGTGGGAAATAAGACGGCACCCGCCTGCCAATTCGACATGAGGTCCGACTGTACAAAAAGGACCGATAAAAACATCATCGGCTATGTTCGCTTGAGCATCAACAATAGCGGTTGGATGAATATTTGTCATAAGAAGTCTCCTTTAATTTATCTAGGCATAATCATAGCACTAAATACTGCTTCTGAAACGATCTGATCATCCACGTATCCTTTACCGGAAAACTTATACACATTACGAACGGCTCTTTCTTTTTGGACATGGAATTTCAGACAATCTCCAGGAGTAACAGGTTTTCTAAATTTCACAGCATCTATGGTCATAAACAAGACCCCGCATTGACCACGATCCTCTTTGGGTAGTTCAGTTAATACAATGACACCTGCTGTTTGAGCCATTGCTTCTATTTGTAAAACTCCTGGCATAACAGGGTTATTAGGGAAATGGCCTTGGAAAAAAGGCTCATTCATTGTAACATTCTTAATCCCTATTCCGGAAACTCCCGGAATAACGTTCTGTATTTTATCTATCAGTAGAAACGGATACCGATGAGGGATCATTTCCATAATTTCTTTTATACTGATTTCTTTTATTATTTCTTTTTGGTTTTCTTGAAATTCTGTCATTTTTAACTTTCCTTTTTTACTTTACTGTTCTTTACAAATTTCTGCAACAAGACATTCATTCTCATCCAATCTGCGTGTGGGACAGCTGGGCTTCCGGCAACAATTTGTCCTGGTTCAATATTTTTCATAACTCCGGATTGAGCACCGATTTTCGCTCCAGTTCCTATTTTCAAATGCCCCGCGAAACCGGATTGCCCTGCAGTAACAACGAAATCTCCAAATTCACAACTGCCGGCGATTCCTGTCTGAGACACAACGACACAACATTTTCCCAATTTAACATTATGTGCAATTTGAACTAAATTATCAATTCTAGTTCCGTCTCCGATAACAGTATCTCCCATGGCACCTCTATCGACTGTTGTATTTGCGCCTATTTCAACATCATTTCCGATGATAACGCGTCCTAATTGAGGAACTTTTATTGGCCCTTTGAGACTCATTGCGAAACCAAAACCATCTTGTCCGATTTGTGCTCCGGGATATATATATACATTATGTCCGGCCAAACAATGGCTCACCGTTGCATTTGACCCGACGATACACCTATCTCCCATTTCCACTCCTTCTTGAATAACAGCATTCGCTTGAATATAACATTCACGACCAAGCTTTACATGAGCTCCTATAAAGGCCCCCGGCTCTACACGGCATCCCGTTCCTATTTGAGCCGTCTCATCTATATACGCTTTTGAAGAAATCTCCGCTAAAATCTTATTCGGATAAAAAGCCTGCGCAACAAGACCATAAGAACGATGCGGATCCTCCGAAATAAGAACAGCCATTCCTTGCGGCACATATTTTATAAATTTTTCACTCGTAATACAAGCGGCTGCTTTTGATTTCATCAAACTGTCACGAACAGATGGAATAAAAGCCCACGTTATATCTTTTTCTGTTGCCTCTTCCAATCCTGCCACATCTTCAACAATCTGTTTTGGATTAGATCCTTGAGCCAAATGACATTCTGCCAAATCAGCCAATTGTTCTAAAGTAAACGGACCGACTTTTTTAAAAAACCGTAAATCTGCCATGTTATCCCTCTTATAAAATCTATTTTAACTTATTTTATTCAAACATAAAATTATATAAAATGTCTACATTTTTATTTGGATAAAACATATTTTATAGAATACGTTATATTCTTTTTTTATTTTAAAATTTTTTATAATTTAAAAAAGCCTTTATTCTTTTTAAAAATATTTTTAAAATCCTGTTCCAAAATTCAACCGGAAGACTTCTGTTTCATCATAATCTTCCTTAACAATCGGGAAGCCTAAATCAATATTAATTGGTCCCATAGGCGATTGCCATAAGATTCCTGTTCCGACAGAAACACGCGGTGTATTATTATAATCGATTGTCCCGCTGACATAATGACCATCTGGTCTTCCCAACATACCGGCATCTACAAAGACTTTACCTTTAATCCCAAACTCTGACGGCAATCCTAAAGGAAACATCAACTGTGTTGAAGCCGTTAAGCGCCAGTCTCCCCCTAAAGCATCTCCCGTCGCTTTATCTCTTGCTCCGACACCCGCGACATCAAATCCGCGTAAAGAAGAACCTCCCAAATAATACCGATTATTAATCCGAACATCCTGATTTAATCCATAAATATATCCTGCTGTCGCGGAAACAGATAAAACCCATTGATCCATTACTTCATAATATTTTGCTGCATTTGCGTTCACACGAATAAATCTTGTATCTCCGCCTATTCCCGCTAAATCTATACCTAAAGAAGTATAAAACCCTTCTGTAGGGTTAAAAATATTATCTCTTGTATCATAAGATAAGACTTGTCCTATCATAGAGACAACATTTTTCCCTTCTTGTTCCTTAATATAAATAGATGCGTTTTGATCTATATCTGTTACGTTATCACGTTGTAAAGTGTATTTTACAGTTTGCCGCACATGTTCTGAATAATCCCATCCGGAACGTAAAGCTCCCCCGGTTGTAATCGCATTATAAGAGCTATCATCTGTATAATCTCTGTCAATATGGAATAAATCAAACCCTGCAGAAATAGGCTTGTCCATAAAGTATGGATTAGTGAAACTTAAATCTACTTGTGTTTCACTGTCAGATGTTGAAGCCGTAACACCGACGATTTTACCAGTCCCCAAAAAATTTCTTTCCTGCACTCCGACCTCAAACAATAAACCATCATAAGTAGACCATCCTATTCCAACATTAAAAGATCCTGTTGACTTTTCAGAGACATCAACAGCTATATCCGTTTTATCCGGAGCATTTGCAACTGGGACAGTTTTTAAATCAACTTTGTCAAAATACCCTAAATTATCTATTCTCTGCTTAGACCGACGAATTTTATCCGTATTAAAAGGATCTCCTTCATTTAATCGAAATTCACGACGTATTACTTTATCTAAAGTTCGGCTATTTCCAGTAATATCAATACGATTAACAAACACTCTCGCCCCTTCTTTTATTTTAAACGTCACATCAGCGATTCGTCTTTGCTCATTTTTTTTTGAGACAGGAGTTATTTCAACAAAAGCATATCCTTCCCGCCCTAATTCATCTGTTAAATTTCGAATGGTTTCTTCAATGTAATCTACGTTGTAAATTTGATTTTTCTTAAACGCTATTTGTTTTTTTAATTTTTGAATATCCACTTCAGGGAGAGTCACTTGAACATCTGCCTTTCCGAAACGATACCTGTTTCCTTCGTTGATATCAAAAGAAATAATAAAATTTTTTGTTTTTTCATCCATTTCAGCGGAAACTTTTTTAACATTAAAGTCGATATATCCTTTTCTCAAATAAAACCGCCTTAACATTTCTTTATCATATTCCAATCTGTCCGGATCATATGTATCTGTGGAAGAAAAGAATCGAAACCATTTTTTCTCTTTAGTAATAAGCTCTTCTTTTAAGTCTGCCGAAGAAAAATGTTTATTCCCAGTAAATAAAATTTTTTCAATATAACTTTTAGGTCCTTCTTTTATTCTATAAAGTATATCAACTCTATTACGTGTTTTATTTTGAACATCTGTTTCGATTTCGGCGGAAAACAAACCCATTCTTTGATAAATTGTTTTAAGACGTTTGACATCTTCTCGCAATTTGGCGGGAGTATAAACATCTCGTTCTTTCATATGGATTTCATTCATAAGAACATCTTCTTCGATTTTATCATTTCCACTGATAGAAACCTGAGCCACGATAGGACGTTCTTTTAAAGAGATAACGAGAGTATTTTTATTCAAACTTAATTTGACGTCAGAAAAGAAACCTGTTTTATAGAGTTCTTTTAAAGACTGATCCAAAGTTGCCTGAGAAACTTCGTCTCCTTTATCAAAAGGCAGAAAAGATAAAACAGTTGAAGGTTCCATTCGTTGAACACCTTTAACTTCAATGGCCTCCACCAAAGTATTTGCCTGAGCAACGGAAGCAAATAAAAATATCCCGATCCAAAGATATCTTATTTTTTTTATCATAGATGAAAAATCCTTCCAAAGACACGCGGGATATCTTTAAACAATGTAAAGATAAAGACGGCAAAAATCAGCATTACCCCTGCACGAAAGAGAACCATTTGCATTTTTTCACTTATAGGTTGGCGAGTAACAGCTTCCACAGCGTACATAGCCAAATGACCTCCATCCAACATAGGAATTGGTAACAAATTAATGAATCCGATAGCGATTGAAACTTGAACAATAAACATTATAAATTCCCAAAAACCTGCTTTAGCAGCATCTCCGGAAGCTTCTGCGATACCGATAGGCCCTCTTAAATCATCTGCGGTACGTTTCCCTGTCAAAATCTGCCCTAAATAAACAAGAGTATCGAAAGTTATGTCATAAGCCATTTTTGTAGCTTCAATCATGGCATCGGGAATAGAGTATTTTTTAAAAGTTGGCTCAGCCTCCAACGGAGCGACGACTCCTATTTGAGGCATTTTCCCTTTCTTCTCGGATTGAGGATAAATAGTGACGTCAAAAGTATCCGTCCCGCGGAGAACAGTCAAGATAACTTCTTCTCCATCATCAGTGAAGACAATAGCCCTTTTTAAATCTGAAAATTCCTCTACTTTTTTTTCATTAACGGAAAGAATAACATCTCCTTTTTGAAGGCCTGCTTTTTGAGCCGCCGATTGAGGTAAAACCTCTCCCACGACAGGAGGAATGCGAATATACCCGACGGTCGTCAAAATAACGACTAAAGTAACGATGGCAAAAAAATAATTCATAAAAGGACCCGCGAAAATAATTCCTACTTTTTTCCACAAAGGTTGTGCCATAAATGTGTGTTTTTGTTCTTCTTTAGTCAGACCGGCATCGGATTTTTTCATACTTGCAGCATCTTCGTCCCCAAGCATTTGAACATAGCCTCCCAAAGGAATTGCACATACTTGCCACTTTGTTCCTTTTTTATCGATACGGCTCCACAATTTTTTCCCAAATCCTATTGAGAAAACGACAATTTGAACGCCACATCTACGAGCGATAAAAAAATGTCCCCACTCATGAACGATAACAATAATTGATAAAACAAACAAAAAGGATATTAAATATCCTCCGAAAGAAATAACATCCATCATAAAGTTAAAATCCCTAAATTATTTAATAATAAAAACAAAGCGACAACCGGAGCAACAAATAGCAATCCGTCTACACGGTCAAAAATACCTCCATGGCCAGGGATAAGGTTGCTTGAATCCTTTATATTTAAATATCTTTTAATACTAGATTCAAAAATATCTCCTACTTGAGAAACAACGGCGAGAAGAGCACTTGTCCCGACAAAAAAGGCTATTGACATATTACTTTGATAATGCAAATTCATAAATGAAACAAACTCATATGTGACCAAACACGCCGAAACAATCCCTCCAACGAGTCCAGCCCATGTTTTTTTGGGACTTATTTTTGGGGCTAATTTAGGACCTCCGATACTCTTACCAAAGACATATCCTCCGATATCGGTCGCCCAAACGACAAAAAGAACCCATAAAATAATATCTGCACTATAATCAAAATTAATATACCCGATATAAACCATGCTCATTAAAGGAATGCCTATGTAAAAAGTTCCAAAAGATAACAAAACCTTTTTACCGGAAATAAAATAAATGATTAACGCCGCCAACAACATCATTATCAAAGAAGTCGCAGGGTAATCGGCTCCCATAAAAACAATCATCACAGAGGTCACCGCCATAATTAACGCGATAATAGAAGTTTCTTTAGAAACCATTTTTTCCCATTCCCATGCCATTAAAGCTCCTATTGTAGCGACCAAGATATTATACGTAGGTCCTAAATCACCATCTCCGTATAAAATAGCCGCCAATACAACAGGGGCCAAAACTAAAGCAGAAATTACTCTTAAAAATAAATTACTTTTCATCTTATCTCCATTAATGCATCTGTTCTTCAGAAGTATAAATGTCCCGGTTTCTTTTGTCAAAACATTCTTTGACACAAAACGCTTTTACATACAAAGAGAAACGAAAAAGGAGCTTCTTGCTCCTTTTTACTTTATTCCGCCAAATCTTCTGTCTCTGGATTTATACGCCTCAATAGCTTTATCCAGCTCTTCTTCCGTAAAATCCGGCCAATAAACAGAAGAAAAATACATCTCGGAATACGCTAACTGCCACAACAAGAAATTACTAATTCTTTGTTCTCCGCTTGTTCTAATCATTAAATCTGGATTCGGAATCCCAATTGTGTCTAACTCTTTTTCGATTGTTTTTTCAGAAATATCCGATGGGCTTAACAAACCTTTTTTTACTTGCAGTGCCACTTTCGTTACAGCGCGAGTTAATTCATCTCTTCCACTATAACTCAAAGCCAAGACTAAATGATACTTATCACAAGAACACGTTTCATATTCAAGCTTATTCATTTCCTTTTGAATATCTTTTGGAAATTTTGAACGATCTCCTATAAAATGGATTCGAACAGAGTTTTTTTGTAATTGAGTTAAATCTTCTTTTAAATATTGTCGGAACAGATTCAGTAAAGTACTGACTTCTTCTGGCGGTCGTTTCCAATTTTCTGTAGAAAAAGCATACAAAGTAACATATTTAATATTTCTTTTTTGGATAGCCTCCAAGATTTGCGTAACGGTTTTAGCCCCTTGCCTATGCCCTTCTGTTCTAGGCAAGCCTCTTGCTTTTGCCCATCGGCCATTTCCATCCATAATAATAGCAATATGTTGCAAAGACGCAGTCATCTTAAACCTGTTTAATTTCTGTTTCCTTTGATTTTAACAAGGCGTCAACATCATTAATTGTAGTATCCGTTATTTTTTGGATTTCATCTTCAAACCGTTTTTGTTCATCTTCAGAAATATCCCCTTCGCTTTTCATTTTTTTAATTTTATCTAAAATATCTCTGCGAATGTTTCGCACAGCGATTCGAGTTTCTTCTGCATATTTCCCAGCGACTTTAACGAGCTCCAAACGTCTTTCCTCTGATAGAGGCGGTAAAGGAATACGGATTTGGACTCCGTCATTCATAGGATTTAAGCCGAGATTTGCTTCCATAATTCCTTTTTCCACATGTTTCAACAAATTTTTATCCCAAACAGAAACAGAAAGCATTCTCGCTTCCGGAACGCTAACTGTCCCGACTTGATTAAGAGGGACCATTGCACCGTAAGCATTTACCATAACGCTATCTAACAATCCTGTAGAAGCTCTTCCGGTTCGTAATCCAGCGAACTCTTTTTTCAAAGAATCCACTGATTTTTTTACTCTTTCTTGCATATCGTGTTTTAATTCATCAAACTTCATCAGTTCCTCTCTTTTAAGATTTTCTGTTACTCATAATAGTATATACCCCTTTACCAAAGATAGCATCTTTAAAAGCGCCCGGACGACCTTGATTAAACACGATAACCGGCAGTTCAACCTGAGCCGCCATAGATACAGCGGTTATATCCATTACTTTTAGTTTTTTATTCAAGACCTCATCATATGAAACGGTATCATATCGTTGAGCATTTTTATTACTTTTCGGATCTGTATCATAGATGCCATCAACTTGAGTTGATTTTAAACAAACATCACATTCCATCTCCGTTGCTCTTAAAATAGCGCAGGTATCCGTTGTAAAATAAGGATTTCCTGTTCCGGCAGCGAAAATAACAATCCGATTTTCACTTAAATGATGAAGAGCCTTACGCCGAATATACGGTTCTGCCACAGCATCAATAGGCAAAGCAGATTGGATACGTGTATCGACTCCGTTTTTTTCCAACGCTTCTTGCAAAGCCATAGCATTCATGACGGTTGCTAACATTCCGATATAATCTGCCGTAGCTCTATTCATTCCGTTAGAAGCCCCGGCAACACCCCGAAAGATATTTCCGCCTCCCACAACCAAACAAAGTTGAACCCCACAATCATGTACTGCTTTAATTTCCAACGCCAATCGGTTTAAAACAGAAGGATCTATAGCGTTTTTTTCACCCATCAACCCTTCTCCTGAAATTTTCAACAAGGCACGATGATAATAGGGTTCTTCTGTCATTATGGTTCTCCTTTTTAATGTGAAAGAAGACTATTTATTTAATTGAGCATTTACCTCTGCTGCGAAGTCTTCCTGTTTTTTTTCAATTCCTTCTCCTAGAGCGAATCGAACATACGCCTTTAGATGAACGGGGGCAGCCAATTCTTTAGAGGCTTCATTGATTATATCTTTTACTTTCTTATCAGGATCCATAATATATGCTTGTTCTAATAAGACGACCTCTTCATAAAACTTTCGAATACGCCCTTCCACCATTTTTTCGATAATATGATCAGGCTTGCCGGAAGCTTTTGCTTGTTCAGAGTAAATAGATCTCTCATGTTCCACCGCATTTTTATCCAGGCTGTCGATATCTAACGCTTGAGGAGCAGTTGCTGCTATATGCATAGCAATTTGTTTTGCGATTTCTTGTAACTTAACAGGATCCGCATCGGATTCCAAAGCAACTAATACACCTATTTTCCCTAGATTCGGAGCGGTAGCATTATGAATATAAGAAGCAACAACGCCTTTTCCGACAGATAAGGAATCTGTTCTCCGCAGCGTCATATTCTCCCCGATTTTAGCAATCAAATCGGTTAAATTATCTGCAATAGATTTTCCATTTAAAGGAGCTTTTTTAACGACTTCTAAATCACCATTATCCAAAGCGGCATCCAATATACACGATGCTAATTTCTGGAATTCATCGTTTTTAGCGACAAAGTCCGTTTCTGAATTCAGTTCGATAATAGCTCCTTTTTTCCCATTTGATTTAACACCGACCAAACCTTGAGAGGCAATACGATTTGCTTTTTTAGCGGCAACAGAAAGACCTTTTTTCCGTAAATAATCAATAGCCGCATCTAAATCGCCGTTGGCTTCTGTCAATGCCTTTTTACATTCCATCATTCCTGCGCCTGTTTTCTCGCGAAGATCTTTTACAAGAGCTGCTGTAATTTCTGCCATTTTTCTTTTTCCTTTTCTTTTTTTAAAAAAAGGCAACGACTTTATGCCGCCGCCTTTGCTTATAACAAACGCCTAGATTTTACTCAGCGTCTTTAGGTTGTTCTTGAACAGAAGCTTCCTCTGTTACAACTGTTTCTGCGGGAACTTCTTGAGCGGCTCCAACATCAACGCCGGCGGCGGCTAATTCTGCCTGGATACCATCTAAGACAGCCCCGGAAACCAAATCACAATACAATTGAATCGCCCGTATAGCATCGTCATTCCCCGGGATAACATAATCTATATTATCGGGATCGGAATTACTATCACAAACAGCAACAACGGGAATATTTAAGCGGTTAGCTTCTTTAATAGCCAGTTGTTCTTTTAATGTATCAATAACAAAGACAATATCGGGGCGACCATTCATATTTTGAATTCCCCCTAAAGAAGCAAATAACTTGTCGCGAACACGAGATAGATTCAAACGCTCTTTTTTTGTCAGGCCCTCTAACTCGCCTTTTTCTGCCTTTGCATCGATTTCCTTTAGTTTTTTAATAGAACCCGAGACGGTTTTCCAGTTAGTCAACATTCCACCTAACCAACGGTGATTAACATAAAAAGCTCCGCAACGACTAGCTGCCTCCATAACAATCGGAGAGGCCTGATTTTTTGTTCCAACGAATAAAATTTTACCTCCTTCTGCAGCGACATCCCGAATAGCTTCCAAAGCTCTATTTAAAGCTGGAACTGTTTGAGTTAAATCTAAAATATGAACGCCATCACGAGCTCCATAAATATACCTTTCCATTTTTGGGTTCCAGCGCCGTGTATGATGCCCGTAATGAACCCCAGCTTCGATTAATTGACGCATAGTAAATGTAGGAATTGCCATTATAAAATCCTTTCTTTTCCAGTTATTCCTCCGCAGAACATAGAAATCTAAAACCTTTTAGACACCGGAACACAAAATATTAAAACTTTGCGCAATTCTGCGTGCGTTATGCAAGAGTTTTATACTCTATTTATTTTTATTTTGCAAGTTTTTTTTTATTTTTTACAAGAGCTAAAAAGTTTCCGGACTTTTTTATTTATTGTTTAAAGCGTATCAAAGTTGTCTTATTTCTTTAACTCCGGGAACAGAACGCAATGCTTTTACTGTATCAGGAGTTAATGAAAATCCTTCTTCAAGAGCTATTTCTACATCCCACTCATTTACTTGAGGAATTAAGAAAACCTTCCCCTTTCCGGGAGCGTCTTGTTTTAAAACTGATTGGATTAGCGGAAGAGACGCGACATCACTGAGATAAATCATAACAGAGCTGCTTATTTTTGTTATTACCTCATTTAAATATTCCACAGATTGAACAATTATCCTTATTTGTTCTTCTTTTTTTTCAGCTAAAACAGAAAAAATCAAAGGCTGTCCAGACTTCAACTTTTCTCTTGACTGGCTCAGAAGTTCGGAAAAACACATCATTTCAAAAGTCCCCGACATATCAGAAGCTGTAATGAAGGCATATTTACTTCCTGATTTTTGAGAAGTTCTTTCTTTTATATCATTAATAATTCCCGCTATGCGAACACGTGCAGAACATGAAGATTCAACAGTTTTAAAGAGTTCGGAAGAAGACATGATTCGCAATCTTTCAAAACTTGATTCAAATGCATCCAACGGATGCGCCGACAAGTAGAATCCGATAACTTCTGCTTCCATTTCCAATTTTTGCATAGAAGGCCATTCTGGAATATTATCCAACTGCATACTTTGAATTTCCATACTTTCCCCGAACAAAGAGATTTGAGAGCTTCGCCGCTGAGAAGCGATTAAAGAAGAATATTGGCTGAGTTTTTCTAAATTATGATGCAGTTTTGCTCTATTTGGCTCTAGACAGTCCAGAGCGCCGGATTTTATTAAACTCTCAAGACATCTTTTATTCATAACCGAATTATCCACTCTAGCGATAAGATCCATAATATTTTTAAAAGGACCATTTTTTTCACGTTCTAAAACCAATGCTCTCATAGCGCCTTCCCCGACATTTCGAATAGCCGACAACGCATATCGGATAGAAGATTTTTCTTCAGAAAAATCAACTTGAGATTTATTAACATCCGGGGGCAAAATTTCAATTCCCATTCTTACGACATCACGTTTGAAAAAACCTAGTTTATCTGTATCTGTTTTATCTAATGTCATTGTAGCTGCCATAAACTCAACCGGATAATAAGCTTTTAAATATGCAGTTTGATATGAAATAACAGCATACGCTGCCGCATGAGATTTATTAAATCCATAGCTGGCAAATTTTTCCATAAGATCAAACACTTCTGAAGATTTTTCTTCTGATACGCCTTTTGCTTTAGCTCCTTCAATAAAAATATCTCTTTGTTTAATCATTTCTTCTTTTTTCTTTTTGCCCATGGCGCGACGTAATAAATCTGCCGCTCCTAAGCTATATCCGGCCATCACCTGAGCAATTTGCATAACTTGTTCTTGATAAATTATAATCCCATAAGTTTCTTTTAAAATTTCTTCCAACATCGGGTGAAGGTAATCTATTTTTTCCAATCCATGTTTCCGAGCAATATAACTGGGAATATTTCCCATGGGACCTGGACGGTAAAGTGCCACGATAGCAACTAAATCTTCTATTTTATCCGGAGCCATTTCTTTTAAAATTTTGCGCATTCCCGAACTCTCAAATTGAAACACTCCGGAAGTATTTCCACTTGTCAACAATTCAAAAGTTTTCTTATCATCCAAAGGAATATTGGATAAATCCACCTCTATATTCTTAGCGCGTAATAACTCTAATGTTTTAGCTAAAACAGTCAATGTCTTCAAGCCTAAAAAATCAAACTTTATTAAGCTTGCATCCTCAACAAATTTCATATTAAATTGAATAACTGGCATTTCCGAATTAGAATCTTTATATATCGGTAAAATTTTATCTAATGAATCATGACCTATTACAATTCCGGCAGCATGAGTTGAGGTATTACGATAAAGCCCTTCTAATTTTAGAGCGATCTCCAATAATTTTTTAATTTGAGGCTCCTTATTTGCTTCTATTTCAAAAGCAGGCTCTATTTCCAAAGATTCTTTAAGAGTATATGGAATTCCTTTTTCATTCAATCCATTCGGAACCATTTTGGAGAGCCTATCCACAACCGGATATGGAATTTGCAACACACGACCGACATCTCGGATAACCACTTTAGCTTGCAACTGACCAAACGTTACAATTTGAGCAACATTATCAATACCATATTTCTCTTGAACATATTGAATGGTTTCCCCTCTTCTTTCCTGGCAAAAATCAACATCGAAGTCCGGCATAGAAACACGGTCTGGATTTAAAAACCGCTCAAATAGCAAATTAAACCTCAACGGATCTATATCCGTAATTGTTAAAGCCCATGCGACAACAGAACCAGCTCCGGATCCTCGCCCAGGGCCAACAGGAATTCCATGTGCTTTAGACCATTGAATAAAATCGGAAACAATTAAAAAATATCCAGGAAATCCCATTTTCTTAATAATTTCCAATTCATATTCCATTCGTTCCGTGTATTTTTTTCGATCTTCTTCAGATCTTTTTTCCATCCGTTTATTAAGACCCTCATGTGCTTTTTTAATCAACAATTCATTTTCTGTCAGCCTTCCGCAATCGTATTGAGGGAAAGCCGGTTTTTGTTTTGTGAGCATAAAGCCACATCGTTTTGCTATTTGAACCGTATTTGCAATAGCTTCCGGGATATCTGCAAATAACTTTTTCATTTCCTCAGATGTTTTAAAATAATGTTGCGGAGTTACTTTTCTTCTATTTTGGACATCTATAAATGTTTTATCGGCAATACACAGCAAAGCATCATGAGCCTCATACATATCCGGAGTATTAAATAAAACATCATTTGTAGCGACTAAAGGAATCTCATGTTTATAAGATAAGTCTAAAAAATCATTTTCTGTTTGACGTTCAATAGCCATTCCATGCCGCATTATCTCCATATATAACCGATCTCCAAAAATTTCTTTTAGACGCAGCAGCAAATTTTCCGCTCTATCTTTTTGTCCTGCTAACAAACAACGTCCGATAGGTCCTTCAGGACCTCCCGTCAACAAAATAAGACCTTCATTAAGTTCTTGTAACTCCGATAATATAATATGCGGTATGTTTTGTTTGTTTTCGCTCATATAGTAATATTTAAAGATCTTTAATAAATTCTTATATCCGGTTTCATTTTGAACCAACAGAACTATTTTATCCAGTGACGGATTAAGTTCTTCTTTTAATGTTAAAAATTGTCCTTTCTCCTGCTCTTTCTTAAATAAAAGCTGTGTTCCTAATATCGGTTGGACACCTGCATTTGCGCAAGCATAAGAAAAATCCATCCCTCCGAATAAATTCTCTGTGTCTGTAATCGCAATTGCCGGCATATTATTTTTAACACAAGCATCTATTAAATAAGGGATTTTCATTGCTCCTTCAAGCAGCGAATATTGCGAATGTACATGTAAGTGAATAAATTCAGCGTCCATTTTTTACCTTTTATAAAAAAACACCTATGTGATAATAAACCAAAGCAAGCCAAACGGAGACAAAAAGGCCAAAGGAAAAACAATAAAACGTCAACTTATTTCTTGCAAACTTATATAAAACTATCATTCCAACAAACAAAAAAGTCATTAAAATGAAATCAGATCTAAAATAATTAATATCATATGCATTTGTCCGGGAAGTTGCCACCCACTTAATTAAACTCCCTCCCACAAAAAGAACCGCAAGGAAACAAAACACGAAACTATACAAGAAATATCTTGAAATTAAAGAAAGCGTATTTATTTTAAATATAGATTTTTTTTTCATTTAAACTTCCTCTATAATTCCATCAATTAATTGAACCCGTCTATCCATTTTAGAGGCTAACTCTGGATTATGAGTGGCGATTAAAGCTGACAAGCCTGTTTCTTTAACTGTTGCCAAAAGTTCTGCAAAAACTTTTTCACTTGTCAAAGGATCCAAATTTCCCGTTGGCTCGTCTGCCAACAACAACGAAGGGCTATTAATTAACGCACGAGCAATGGCGACACGTTGTTGTTCTCCTCCCGACAATTCCCCGCTGCGATGTCTCAAGCGATTTTTCAGCCCCATTTTTTCAAGTAAAAAAACAGCCTTTTCTTTTGCTTTTTTTTTAGACGCTCCGTTTATCAACTGCGGAAGCATTACATTTTCCATAGCGGAAAAATCTGGTAGTAATAAATGACTTTGATAGACAAATCCTAAATACGCTCGCCGCATTTCTGTTCTTTCCTTTTCGCTCATTTTCTCACACGCTATATCCGCTAAACGAATAGTTCCGAAACTCGGCTGATCTAACAAACCTGCGATATAAAGCATCGTAGATTTCCCGGAACCGGAAGGACCAACCAAAGCCACAATTTCTCCTTTGTGAATTTCTAAATTCACTCCTTTTAAAACATGCAGCTTTTTATCTCCATCTCCGAACCATCTTTTGATATTGCTCAACTTTAAAACAGGATATGTCATAAAAATAACCTCCCCCTTTTACTCATAGCGTAAAGCTTCCACAGGATCTGTCTTAGAAGCCTTCCAAGATGGATATAATGTTGCCAAGAAAGATAAAATCAAAGACATCGTCGTTACTGCTATAACTTCCTTAATATCTATTTTAGAAGGAAGTTGAGATAAGAAATAAATTTCCGCAGAAAATAAATCTTGCCCAGCTAATCGCCCTAGGAACTGACGAATAGGTTCAATATTGTAAGAAACCGATATCCCGACCAAAACTCCTGCGAAAGTTCCAATAACCCCGACAAACAACCCATCAATTAGAAAAATCGTCATAATAGAGCGTCTGCTTGCTCCCATTGTTCGTAAAATAGCAATATCTTTACTTTTATCTTTAACAAGCATAATCAACCCGGAAATAATATTAAAAGCAGCGACAATAATAATCAAAGTTAAAATTAAAAACATAACATTTCGTTCAACTTCTATTGCGTTAAAGAAAGCAGAATTAGAATGTTTCCAATCTACCACCGTTTGAGAGCGAGGCAATTTAGAAATAACTTCTTTCTGAATGAAAGGAAGCATATCCATATCAGCCACGAAAATCTCAATTTGAGTAAGCTGTTTTTCATTCATTAAGTATTTTTGAGCTTGTTCAAGAGGCATTAAAATAAAATTAGAATCATATTCGAACATACCTGTATCGAAAGTTCCTATGACTTCATATGATTTCATTCGAGGCATTGTCCCAAAAGCCGTAATATTTCCGTTAGGGGAAATTAAATTAATTTTTTCACCGACATGAACACCCATTTTAGAAGCTAATCGGAATCCCAAAATAACTTGATTATCTATAAAATTATCTATGGATTTTCCTTTGTAATTAGAAACAAACAAAGGTCTTTTTTTAAAGTCCTCTTGTTGAATACCTCTTAATAAAGCTCCTTGAGATAGCAATTCGGAAGAAGCCATAACCTGTCCTTCCAAAACAGGCATAGCGGTTGTAACGCCATAAATTTTTTTAAGATCTTTTATTTGTCGATCATCTGCATAGATTGTCGGTCCCCAAGATGGATAAATTGCCATATGTCCGTTAATTCCCAAAACACGTCCCATCAACTCATCTCGGAATCCGTTCATAACGCTCATAACAATAATTAAAGTTGCGACCCCGAGCATAATTCCCAGGAAAGAAAAACCAGCGATAACCGAAACAAAACCTGTTCGTTTTCGTGCTTTTAAATAACGAAACCCGACAATTCTTTCAAAAAGCATCATTTATTTTATCCTCTGTTTGTTTTCTAAAGCGTACAAGAAATGGCTTCAGATAGCAAGTTTTTTTCATAAAAATTAGGCTTCTTCCAAAAATTTTTTCAATACTTTTTTACGGCCTTGATAATCAAAACAAACCTCTACTTTATCTCCCTCATCCCGAACAATAGTTCCATCTCCGAATAATTCATGATGAACTCGTTTACCGGATTTAGAGATACTTTTATTCAAGAACATCCCCGTTGATCGCCCCCATGAATAAGTTTCTTCTTCATCAGATTCCTCTTTTGAAGGCGTTGAATATAAAGTTCCCCGGTCATCCATTTGATTAAAAGAATTAAAATATCCCAAATTTCCTTTTAAACCGCGAGCACTTTGCAACGCAATATGTTCCGAAGGAAGTTCGTCAATAAATCTTGATGGCAACGCATTTTGCCATTGTCCATACACACGCCGATTAGAAGCAAAAGAAATACATGCTTTTTTTCTGGCTCTTGTTATTCCGACATAAGCCAAGCGACGTTCTTCTTCCAAAGCCTGCCTTCCTTTTTCGTCCAGCGCCTTTGAATGCGGGAACAAACCTTCTTCCCACCCAGGTAAAAAAACAACGTCAAACTCCAATCCTTTTGAAGCATGTAACGTCATTACCGTAATTAACTCCTGATTAATGTTATTATCCGAATCCATAGCAAGACTAGCATGCTCTATGAAAGCAGAGATATCTTCAAATTCTTCTGCCATAACATTTTGTAATTCTTTTAAGTTTTCAAGACGTCCTTCTGCCTCTATAGATTTATCCGTCCGCCACATATTCATATATCCAGATTCTTCTAAAATTTTTTTAGTTAGTTCTTTTAAAGGCTCTTTTAAAGCGCCTGCTCGCCATCTCATAACATGATTTTTAAAGTCTGTTAAAGCTCTTTGAGCAGAAGCCTTTAAATCTGCGTTTTCTATAGCATCGAACAAAGAAACATGGAAAGAACGAGCATATTCTTGTAACATTTTTACAGATGTTTCCCCGATTCCCCGTTTGGGCTTATTGACAATTCTTTGAAAAGCCAAATCATCATTTGTATTATTAACTAATCTTAAATAAGCTACCGCGTCTTTAATTTCTTCGCGTTCATAGAACTTAAAATCTCCTATAACCTGATAAGGAATTCCCGCCTTAATTAAAGCCTCTTCAAACTCTCTTGTTTGAAAACCGGCTCGAACTAAAACAGCTATGTTAGAAAGAGAGAGCCCTTCTCGCATAAGATTTTCAATGGTATTAACAACATGAAGAGCTTCCTCTTGGCCGTTCCAATATCCTCTGACGGAGACAAGGTCTCCTCCACCATCACGTCCTGGAGCGACACGCAATGTTTTTCCCAACCTTCCTTCATTATTAGCGATCAAAGCAGAAGCGGCTCCTAAAATATGAGTTGTCGACCGATAATTGCTTTCAAGACGTATTATTTTGGCAGTTGGGAAATCCTTGGAAAATCGTAAGATATTTTCAACTTCGGCGCCTCGCCATGAATAAATAGACTGGTCATCGTCTCCGACACAGCATAAATTACCAGAACCCATTGCAAGCAATCTTAACAACAAATACTGAGCCACATTTGTATCTTGATATTCATCTACCAAAATATATTTAAATTGTTTTTGATAAAAGCCTGCAATATCTGGTCTAGTTTTAAAAATTTCCAACGGAAGCAATAATAAATCTCCGAAATCAACGGCATTTAATTCTTTTAATCGCTTTTGATACATTTTGTAAAAGGCTAAAGATTTTCCATACATGAAGCCTGGATCTTCATTTTGCGTGACCATAGCAGGAGACAATCCTCTATCTTTCCATCGTTGTATCACACTCAACAAAGCACCCGGAGCAAATTCTTTAATATCAATCCCATTTGATTGCATTAATTGTTTTAACAATCTTTCTTGATCATCTTCTCCCAATATGACGAAATCTTTTTCTAATCCGACGACGTGGTAATAAGACCGTAAGATTCTCAAGCCCAGTTTATGAAATGTTCCGAGCCATACGGAAGACGCATCTGGACCTATTATTTTTTCAAGTCTTTCACTCATTTCTCGAGCAGCTTTATTGGTGAACGTAACGGCTAAACATTGCCATGGTTTAGATAATTTTTTATCTATGATATAAGCCAACCGAGTTGTTAAAACGCGTGTTTTTCCGGTTCCGGCTCCGGATAGAACCAACACGGGACCTTCTGTTGTTTCCACGGCCTGACATTGTTCCGGGTTAAGATTTTGCAAATAGCGTAGTTCTTGTGCAGCAGAAGCCGTCTCTGACCTCTCATCCGCCAAATCAAATAAACTTGACATTCTGTTTCCTTTTTGTTCTTTTTATAACAGTCTATTCTTTTTAAGAAACTTGTCAAGGACTACCGTTCTTTTTTATTCAAAGAAATCAATTGAATTTTAGAAGATACTTTCCCTATTTCTTTTCGTCTGTGGTGTTCTTTTTGAATTAACTCCTGTTGTTTAATGTCAGACAGAATTTTCTCTTCTTTTTTTGAAGACAAGACAAACCCTTTTAAAATTCCCTTAATATTTTTTTTAACCAGCGCATCAGCTTTTCTATTAGGAGGATCAGACAAGCTTTCTTTAATTTTATGCGCTAAACAACTCATATCCTGTTCAATAAGTTCAAAAGATTTTCCGAGATTGGATTCCAAATCCAACATATTATTCACAGAATAATCTTGAGAATAATAAATATCCATTTGTTTACTAAAAAACTTAATCAAAGTGTCTTTAAGTTCCACAGAAGTTTTAAACTCCGATAGATTCTTTAAAATCATATTATAACCATAATAATTATTATCCGCGTACACCTCCGCCACATCAAAAACGAACTGTATACCTAAACGTTGGATATTATTTTTTCTCCATTTCCCCATACCTTTTTTCCTGGCTCCAGCGACTCCAAGAAAATCACATAACATTTCTGGCATTCTTTCTTCTTCCGGGTAATTTTGAATAATTCCTTTATACCTGGAAAACATTTCACGAAAATAATTATCACCTGACCAATGAACGCAATTTTTTATTCCCCTTTTATTTATTTCTTTATTCAGTTGTTTTCTGGCATCATCCCATTTTTCAGAACATAATGAAAGGGTTGCTTTTATGCATTGATACCACATTTGGGCAAAGCTACTGTTTATAAAAGAATTATAATATCTTTCATCATCCATAATCACATGCCCCAATTCATGAGCAAGGATACTATAGCCTTTATTTTCGTTACCTCCATATAGCCGGCAATTTATTTCAATTGTTTTTTTATTACGTTGTATTCGGCAATTGACTGACTTCCCTCATGTGTTAGCGAATCATTTTGATAAAATTCAAACCGAACTCCTTTTTTCAAAGCTCCTCGGACAAAAGGAATCATTCCGTTTTCTCTTAAACAACGATACTCGTTGTAAAAACAATTTATTGCTTTTTTTGCAAAAGATAAGTCCACTCCCCTAGGATAGTTATTTTTTTGTTCCTCTTCTTTTTGTCTTTGTATGACAATTGAAAATAAATCTTTTTTATACAAATCTTTCCAAAAAATTCCTTTTACATCGAACCGCGGAGAATCATCTCCATAGATAGAAAAATCGGGAAAGATCTCTCGAATCCACACCCCTTGATTATTTCTATCCCCGGACATTAACATCAATTTTGCAGGAAAAATGCTTTCTCGAAAATAGATTCGTCATCCACATAGTAATTATCCGCCACGTTGTTCTCCTTTAATCAAAAATTTTAATACATAATCCGCTAGATATAATCCGAAAACACCTGTAATTGTGATAAGACTCCCCATTTGTCTATGGTTTCCCCGTCCGTCCATAGCTGTTTCCGTTGAAAAAACACATGGAAAATCCAGTGGAATATTTTTTTTTCTTAACATTTTTCTTAAATGAGATGCCATTGGGCAAACTGTCGTTTTTTCCATAAGATCGATATGAACTTGAGTAGGATCTTTTTTCAATGCCGCTCCCATGGAAGAGATAAAAGGGATTTTATTTTCTTTAAGATACGTAATCATTTGAGTTTTCGCTGTCAAGCTATCTATCGCATCTACGACCACATCCGGTCGAGGACTAAACGCAATATCACAAGATTTTTCATCTAGAAAAATATCTTTCACTTGAACTAATGTACTTGGAGATATATCTAAAATTCTTTCTTTAATGACATCAACTTTCTTACGTCCAATCGTTGAGTGCAACGCAACCAGCTGCCGATTTATGTTACTCAAAGAAACTCTATCAAAATCAATCACGGTGATTTGCCCCACCCCTGTTCTCGCCAAGGCCTCCGCGACCACAGATCCCACGGCGCCGCATCCGACGACGGTCACCATAGAATGATGCAACCGTTCCATTCTATCATTTCCAATTAACAAGCGCGTTCTACTAAATTGATCTTCCATTCAAAAACTCATTAAAATTTTGTTGAATACATTTTACTAAAAAATCTTTTTCCTCTTTTCTGACGGAGGATATTTTTTGTATCAAAAGAGGAATCTCCTCGATTGAGGCAGATGCATCACTTTCAACCAGTATTTTATGGATTGGTGTTTTTTGTAAACAACTTTGTACTTTTTCTTTCTGCCGTTTAAAAAGAACAGATGAATAACTGAAATAAGCGCCCATTTGATCCATTATAGGAATAATATCCGCGTTTCCATAATGAGAGTGAGAAATAAAAATCGTTTTTTTTCTAAATTTTTCTAAAATATATAAAATTCTATCCCATGCCCTTACACAATGCAAATGAAAAGGTCTTTTATATTGAGAAGCTAATTCCAACTGAACCTGCAAAATGTCTTCTTGAGATTTCAAACAAAACATTTTTGGATTCTGCTCAGCTTTTACTTTATCCAAGCCTATTTCTCCAATCATGAAAGAGGGATGCTTTATTAAAATATTTTCTAATCTTCTTTCCCATCCTTTTTTCAATGTTTCTAGAAACCACGGATGAACTCCAAGAGCAATAGACACACCAGGATATGTTTGAGAAATTTCTATAACCTTTACCCAATCGTCTTCATGAGTAGCATTACAAATAAATTGGGTAATACCGACATCTTTTGCCTGTTTCATGTACAGAGGCAAATTTTCGATTTTTTGTAAATGTGTATGCGCGTCACAATAGAACATAAGAAAAGAATACTTTTTTTCATTGATTTTTTCAAGCAATAAAAATAAACTAAATCACGTATGAAATAAGGAGGAAAATGCGTTTTAGACTTGTATTTTTTACATGTGCTATAATCGCCATGTTTTTTGGCATGTTGATGATGTTTCCGGCTTTTGCTGATTTTTATTATCAGAACAACCAAAGCGGATACACTTTTTTGACGTGTGGTTTTTTTATTTTGCTTACAGGAGCTTCCATAGCTTTTATAACGCGTCAAGAAATAAACACAAAGTTATCACCGCAAGAAACATTTTTAATAACATCTTCAGCTTGGTTATGTGCTGCTTTAGTCAGCGCAGTTCCTTTATATTTTTCTCCCGGCTGCATAAGTTTCACAGACGCCTTTTTCGAAGCCATGTCTGGATTAACGACGACAGGAGCCACGACTTACTCGGATTTAGAGATTCTACCGAAAGGCGTTCTTTTATGGAGAGCTTTGACGCACTGGATAGGAGGGATAGGAATCGTTGTATTAGCTATCTCTATTTTACCTGTTCTACGCATAGGAGGCATGCAGTTGTTTGCAAATGAGAACTCTGATAAATACGAAAAAGACTCTCCTTTTTTAGCCACAAAGATTAAAGCGATTTTATTTTTATACATTATTTTGTCTTTTTCGTGTGCCATCGCATTGTATATTGCAGGAATGTCCATATTTGATGCGATAGCCCATATGATGGCTTGTGTATCAACCGGAGGCTTTTCAACTCATAACACTTCTATCGCCTACTTTAACAACAAAGCTATTGATTGGATTCTAATCCTCTTTATGTTATTATCTTCATTACCTTTCATGTTTATGGTCGCCATTTTTACCGGGAAATGGGATCGAGTCAAAAATGACACGCAGGTAAAGTCATACCTGGCAATGTTATTACTGTTTATCATCCCTTTATCTTTTATTATTTGGCATTTAGATTATTTCTCTTCTTATGAAGAATCGCTGAGACAGGTAACATTTTCTGTTATTTCTATTGTAAGCACAACGGGTTTTGTTCTAGATGATTACCAACAATGGGGTCCTTTTTTTGTAGCCTTTTTCTTTTTCTTACTTGGAATCGGCGGGTGCACTGGATCAACCTCCGGAGGAATAAAAATGTTTCGATTTAATATTGTTTTTAAATCTCTCCGCCGCCACTTAAAGATGATGATTATGCCTCATGCCGTCATCATTCCTCAATATAACAATAAGCCCGTGACAGATGAAATTATAACGAGTGTGATGGTTTTTCTGTCCGTCTATATATTAACCATCATTTTAGGAACCCTTTTCGTCGCAGCTTCAGGCACAGACTTAATAACCGCCTTATCCGGAACATTTTCCGCTATTTCCAATGTTGGACCAGGAATTGGAACGATTATAGGTCCTGATAAAACATTTGCGGAAATACCTTCTCTTGGAAAGTGGACTTTATCTATCGTTATGATGCTCGGACGTTTAGAATTCATGACAGTTACCGTTTTACTTTTACCAACATTATGGAAACGAACATAAGGAGAATCGTATGTCTTTTTTAGAAGATGCTCAAAATTACATGAAAAGCAAACCCCGAAAAGAAACCTCTTCTGATACTTTGAACTTATCCGATGAAACAAACATAGAAAATCTTATCAAAGAATTAAAAATAACTTATGAGAACGCCACACAAAGAGAGATCATTAAAATGATTAATCAAGCAAAAGAACGTTTTGGAGATAATCCAAACCCTAAAGACTTTTACATTTTCGCAAGAATAAAATTAGAAGATTAGCCTGGTTCTTTACTAAATGTTAAAAAACATGTTATATGTTGATAATAATCACTTACATCTGGTTTGAAGGGATGCCCACATGAAAAAACTCATTATTTTCTTTGTTATTTTTATCCTTTTAGGAGGCAGCTTATTATTTTTTCTAAAGAACACTCTTGATGCGCAAAGTTATAAGACTCAAATAATTCAAGCGACTCAAGAGCTAACCGGACGAAAAATGGAAGTGGAGGGAGCTGTAACCGTTCAATTATTCCCAACTCCAACAATTACTTTAAATAATGTTAAGATAAAAAATATACCAGGCTCCTCAACGCCAGACGTGGTTTCGATTAAAAAAATTATTGCAACTGTTAAATGGGGATCTTTATTTGAAACTCCTTTGACAATAGAAACAATTTCTTTGGATACCCCTTCCTTTTTTATGGAGAGAAATGAAAAAGGACAGGTCAATTGGGATTTCCCTTTTTTACGAGAGAAGATAATAAAACCAGAGCAAGATAATTTAATCGGAAAATCTATTTTAGAAGTTCCGCCTCAATTTAAGAACTTGTCCATTCAAAACGGTCGTTTAATTTATACAAATACACTTACTGGATTCACACAAACTTTTGAACAAATAAAAGGAACTTTAACTGCTCCTTCTATTAATGGACCTTTCCAATTTAATGGTTATTTCTCTTGGCATCAAAAACCAATCCAAATTTCTTTAACCTCTGGATTGTTATTCTCGTCTCAAACAGCGGATATTAAGTTAGTATTAGTTGATCCTCAAAGCAAAGCACAAATAAATTTGACGGGAAATTTAAAAAATCTGACGCAAACAAATGATATTACCGGGAATTTTTCAATAAATGTTCCGAAGATGGCTCCTTTTTTAAAAACAATTATAAATTATAGTCATTTGCCTGACTCTTTAGAACGCCCTCTTATAGGAACGTCGACTTTTTCTTTTTCCAGTGAAAAAGCAACTTTTGATGATATTGCTTTTAGATATGGAACCTCTGAACTTGAAAATTCCATATCCGGTTCTGTTTCTTTTGTTTATCCGGAGAAAAAAGGAGAAAAAACACACACACAAGCCTCTTTGGTTTTAAGCAAAATCAATTTAGATACTTTCTTACCTTTATTACCGAACAAGGAAGATCTTAAGTCACAGTTCCTGGCTTTTAACAGGAAAACCATGTCTGATATTGATTTAAAAATCAAAGCAAATTCCGTTACATATAAAAAAGATATTCTCAAAGAAACAATCATAGACATTACACATAAGGATGAAACAACAAAGATAAATCAATTTAAAACCGTGTTACCAGGGGATACTCAATTAACATTTGCAGGAGAAATTGATATTATAGACAATAATTCTCAATCGAATTTGAATATTTCTTTAGCGGCTCAAGACATAAAAAAAACAATAGAATGGTTAAATTTGCCGATTATGACAAAGCTATCTTTAGACAATTTAACGACATTCAAAGGCTCCGGAGAACTTTTTCTGAGAGAAACAGACTTCACCTTATCTAAAATCAATGCGGAAGCAAACGATGGAAGTATCACGGGGTCTATAACTCTCTCTCTGACGGAAGAAAAACCAACCGGAATTATTCAAGCTTCATTCAAGAACATTAATTTAGATAATTATATTTCCACAGATCCCAAAAAGGAAAAACAAACTTTTTCTCAATTATGGGAAGAAGTTCAAGAAGAATTTCAAGATAGTTCTTTTCTATCTGCGGCGAACTTTCAATTTGACGTCACAGGACGTGATATAACAATAAGAAACATCCCTATTGAAAATTTATCTGCAACAGGTCTTCTCCAAAATGAAGTTTTAAATATTGAAAGTCTCAAAGTAGAAGGCGCTGCAATGGCAAACTTAACATTTTCCGGCACGATTCAAAAACAAAATAATCAACTCGCCTTTACAAACATTACCTATGACTTCAACACGCCTAAAGCTTCTGTTTTCTTAGATAGAGCGATGATTATTTCACCTTTATCGGAACAACTCCATAACGTTTCTCTTTCAGGCGTTGCTTCTGGTCAAGCAGATTCTTTTACATTTAATACCAATATGGATTTTTCTCAAGCTCGAATAAAAGCACACGGACAAATACAACAAAAAAATACGATTCCTAATTATGATGTATTTTTATCAATAGATCATCCAAACTTCCATCAATTTATGAAATTATTTAATAAAGACTATACCAAATTCCCTTACATGACCGGCTCTTTAAATTTTCAAGCGCAATTAAAAGGAACAGCTCAAACATTTACCCTCACAGAAATGGATGGGATGATAGGAACTCAACGTTTTAAAGGAACGGTAACCGTTACAAATGACATAATAAGAAGAATTCAAGCAAATGTAACATCTTCCCTCTTTAATTTTGAAAAAATCTACCCGAAGAAAGACATTATTCGTGGGATTGATCCCAATTCCGGGAAAGCTCAATTTTCCGATGACTTATTTAATTTCGGCAATTTTGAAGGATTAGATTTAGATATTACAGCCTCTTCAGATAAAATGATTTTTGATAAAATCTCTCTGGATCTTATGAGTACGCACTTCACGTTAAAAGAAAATCTGCTTACATTAGAGTATTTGAAAGGAACTCTCAACGACGGCTCGTTTTCAATGGAAGGGACCTTAAACGCCGGAACGGCGGAACCGGTTATAGCACTCAGAATTCAAGGAGAAAATATAAATTTAACCCCAGACAACTGGGCCTTAGGACGCTATCGTCTTAAAGGCGGGAAAAGTACTTTTCTGATGAATTTAAATACACGTGGAAATTCATTAAAAGATATGGTTCATTCTTTATCTGCGAATGGGAAGTACACTATAACTGATGGTTTGATTTCAGGATTAAACTTAAATAATATTGAGAATCAAACAAAACTGATTTTAGAAAAAGGACAAGAAGCAGACACATTTGAGGATAACCTAACGACATACCTATCAATGGGAGAAACACATTTTTCTTCACTTAGCGGAAGCTATACTATATCGAATGGTATTTTACGTACTTCAGACAGTATCTTCCAATCTCCGCAAAGTAATGCGCTTATTCAAGCGACTATTAATTTTCCGGAATGGACTGTTTCATCCTCGATAGCTCTTTCTATGAAGGGATTTACCAGTTTCCCTCCTATTCCTATAATAATTACAGGACTTATTCATTCTCCGGAAGTTGAACCGAACACATCAAATTATGTTCTTTATTTAACTTCTGCTTCAGCTCAAATCAGAGACATAGCTTTACGGCAGAAATTAGAACGTGAACGTAAGCAAGCCACCATGGAGGCTCAAGAACGCAAACAAGAAGCAACTAAAATCGCTTCTTCCTCTCATGCCAAAATAGATGAGACACAAAAAATTATTCAAATAGCCCCAACCCCTCAAGGAGAAAAGGAATTTATTAGAGCTCAAGATGCGCTGACTCTTATCAATGAACTTTCTATAAAAGAAACAATTTCCAAAGCAGATTTAAAGAAAATTGAAGAACAATACACTCTATTGCTTCAAAGAACTGACTTAGCGCAAAAAGCCTCTTTAGATATTGCTCTGGCCAAAATGCGCCAACAGTCTCAAACCATCATGACTTCCGCTCAAACGACAATAAATGCCATCACTCGTATTTATCAACAATTAGAGGGTGTTGAATCAGTTGATACAGCTTATAAAAAAGGGCAAGAAATGTTCTCTATCATTGAGAAATTAAATACATTTATTTATCAATCTCAAGATCCAACCAAGAGTTCAGAAGCCTTATCTCATATGCAGCAAGCTCTGCAAATGCTTGAAAATAATTATAATGCCATTGCGAAGTTTGATGTAGAGGGAGGCTCTTTATCCAATCAAGATAATAATAAAGCGACTCCCGTACAAGGGAAAATTATAAGAAATTCCGCACTATGAGAAATTTTAAAATAAAAATGAAATAAGCGATTTTAAGTATCTTACTTCGCAAGTAAATCGATTATTTTTTCTTTTTTATCGATTGGCGCCATTTAATCAAGAAGAAAGACATCCACCTAGGAGCATGCGGAGCCGATAAAAAGCGGACAGAAACTCTTTTTATTCCCATATTTAAACATAATGCCATGCGATAATGCCCTTGATACAAAGTATCTTGAACGCCCCATATACAACATAAAACTATTTCCATAGGGAATAAATCATTAAACCCGTTTTTTTGTAAAGAATCTTTCAGAGCATAGAATTGCTGTTTTCTTTTTAAAGAAGAGCTTTCTAAGAAAATTTCTATATTTTCGAGATCTTGTATTGTAGATTCCAATTTTTTTTTACGAATCTCAATAGGATCAATATGATAAACATGAGATCCATAGGAATAAAAGTACTTACGAAAATTCTTTAAGAAAAGTGAAAAAAAATCTCCCCATGCCGAGTTTCTATAAAAAGCTATTCGGACAGGAATATAATCAGTTTTATTTTCAATAGCCTGTAATATAATCGCTCTTCCTTGCAAAATAGAATCTTCTATTTTCTTTTTTTGATTGCCTAATAAAATAATAATCTGCCCATCCGGAAGAGAGGTTTTAGCATGAAAGGAAGAATCCTTTAACACATTGATGTCATTTGGATCTAAATGATAGATTTCAGAAGAAAGAAAAATATTTCTTTTCATAAAAGAATCCTTATAAATACCTTTTTCACTATATATAAAAAGATGTTTAATTTAAAGATAAAAAAACATCTATCTTGACTCTCCCTGGGAATTTTTTTTAGTATACAATTGTATTAAGAATAATAACGATAAGAAGAAATAAATGAAGATATTAAATGCAATGCTCTCCTCTGGTAAAGGAGGAATGGAACAAATGTCCATTACATATATTAAGGCTCTAAAACAAATCGGCCATGAAGTCCATGCTCTTTATATAAAGAATACTCCTTACTTAACCGAATTGCGTAATCTTGATATTAATATCCACTTAATAAAACACCGTTCTATACTTAATCCATTCAATGCAGTTAAAATAAATCATATTGTTCATCAGATTCATCCAGATATTATTTTCTTGCACGGGAATCGAATCATGAAATTTATGAATTACCCTATGATAAAATATTTTTTTAAACATTCTGCTCTTTTAATAGGAAAAGCGCATAATTTTACCTGTAAGCATCTTGCTAATATGGATTATGCCATAGCTACGACAAGATATTGGAAAAATCAACAATCCTTTATAACGGGGAAAGAAGTTTTCTATCTTCCGAATACAGTTCCTTTAACACCGAAAAGAGAAGTTGTTTTTCACAAAATTCCGGTCATAAGAACAATGAGTCGCTTACATAAGAATAAATCTTATGACATATTTTTAAAAGCATTAAAGGTACTCAAGGATCGCCATATAACATTTAAAGCTATTATCGGAGGAGAAGGACCAGAGAAAGAGACTTTATTAAAATTACGCCATGAATTAGAACTAGAGAAAGATGTTTCTTTTATTGGTTGGGTAACAGATAAAGAATCTTTTTATGAAATGAT
Organism: uncultured Alphaproteobacteria bacterium; assembly: GCA_944392585.1. GTDB lineage: Bacteria > Pseudomonadota > Alphaproteobacteria > CAAHEQ01 > UBA3637 > CALXXA01. The sequence goes on from CALXXA010000025.1 coordinate 83,456, forward strand.
TGATATTTTTTGTTTACCCTCTTGCACAGAACCTTTTGGAACTGTCTTGTTAGAGGCGATGGTTCGTTCTTGCCCTGTTGTCTCCACAGAATGCATAGGGCCGAAAGAAATAATAGAATCGAATACTTCCGGCATAACATGTCCTGTAGGAGATGTCCGAAAATTAGCAGATTCTCTGGAAAGGATGATACGAAATCCAGCAGAAGCTCTTAGAATGGGCCAAAACGGCAGAGAAGTTATTGAAAAGAACTATAATTTCCAATCATTTTGCTCATCATTAGACAAACTTATTCAACGAGTTATCTTGAAAAGTTAATCCTTGTTTTGCCTCGAAATACTTTGCAATTTTTAGAAACCGGAAGTATGCAAGAGTTGTTGCCATAATTATTCCCCACGTTCCATTAAAAATATGTCTTCGGATTATATAATAAATAAAAAATTGTCTCGGAAATTCGGTATATAATCTTAATTTGGAATACTTTTTCCCTTGGACTAAAGCTGTTTTAACAAGTTCATCTGTATACAAGTTATATTTTACCCAAGTTTGATACAAAGACAAATAAGAATAGTGCAAAACCATTCCTTTTAGCTGCCCTACGGGAAGATTTTTTGGGACAGAAACTCTGTCATGAGTTAAATCATCCGGCATAGTAGAAAAACGCCTATCATAAAGGCGGACTAAATTATATTTTTTAGAGAATTTTCTAGGTTTATCAAGACCTGGGAACATATCGCCGATACGAATTTTATAGGCTTTAAAGGTCGGATTTTTCTTAATTTTTAAAATTTCCTTAACTAAATCAGAGGATAAGACTTCATCAGCATCCAAAGAAAGAACCCATTCAAAAGAACACTGATTTTGAGCAAATTGTTTTTGTGATGAAATATTCTTCCACGGATGAGAGAAAACTTTAGCTCCCATTTCCCTTGCCAATTCGATAGTTCCGTCTGTACTTCCGCTATCGACGACGACAATTTCATCAGCGACCTGAGAAGCCGCTTTGATTGTTCTTGGCAATCGAGCGGCCTCATTTAAAGTTACAATATAAACAGATAATTTCATTTACACCACCGTCGGGAAAGAATACTTTTTAGCATCAAAAGTAAAGAATAATAAATCCGTCATATAACGAGCGATAACTTTTTCATTAAACTCTTTACGATATTTTAAACACCCATTTTTAGCGATTTTCTGACGTTCTTGAGGATGATTTGCATAATATTCTATTTTAACGCATAAATCATCTGGATTATCATAGAAAACCATTTCATCGGAAGAAAATAACGTTTGGAATCCTGCACGTTTATCCATAAAACATAACAAGCCATTTCCCATGATATGAGCGATTCTATCCGATGAATACAAAAATACATCATTTCTTCTAGAGATATTCAGTCCCATACCGGAAGAGGCGAAAGATTTTTGATATGCCGCACCGTTTAACCTGGAATAAGAATCTATTCCGGCGAAGAAGAATTTAACTTGAGGAACTTTCTTTTGGATGAAAGAAACAATCTCTTGAGGAGAAACATTTTTATTTCCGAATTGGCGAGAAGTATTTCCAGCGCAATAGCAAATATCATTAGGAGGATTTTTCACTTCAAACATATTAAGCGTTTCAATAGACGTATCCGTCGGATTTGGTAAAAATCCGACAATATTTCCTGGTCTTTTAAATTGTTTTAACAAAGCAACATCTCCTGTTGTAACAAGAGTAATATCAACGACATCCAACTTAGAAGAGATTCGCTCTATATTTCCTATTTCACATTCAGGCAAAATCCAATCTACATTATATTGTAAGATTCTAATCTTCGGCAACAACATACGAATTTGAGCTAAAGTTTTAGGATAAATCGTATCTGCGTGACCTAAAATAATCGCATCTGGTAATACGCAGAGACAATAATTTATTAAATGGTTATTCAGCCGCCGCAGCCCCATTTTTTTGTATCCTGCGAAACTAAAATAACGTAAAAAATCTCTATCATTATAGTTTAAGACATTATATCCGTTTCGGATCAACCCGTTTGAGAGTTTAGGAGCAATTTGGTTCATAAAGCAACGTTTTAATCTTAATTGATTAAATTGCCCAATATGTAGGATTGTCTTCATAGATTCAGGGGTTCCTTATATTTGTGAGTATAAAAAGTTGTTTTATAGGATAAATAAAAATGAAATTAAATGCAAGATTTTTAAATAAGTGCTTTTAAATGATCTTCAACCTTCTGATATGTTTGGAAGACATAATCAGCCAACGCAGGTAATAAAGGCTCCTGATCTATAAAATCATTATAGTGTTTTGGATGAACATGGAGGTCTTCAATGATGTTTAAGACTTTTGAATTATCTGCTCCTTGTTGCCAAAACAAAACAGCATCCTGATTAACTAATCCGAGTTCTATTTGATTATCAGAGCCCCAATAGACTGGAATGGCACGAGCTTTAAAAGCTTCAAAAACTTTTTCAGTAACATATCCGAAACAGTTGCTATTTTCCGGACAAACTGAGAATTGAAATTGTTTTAAATAAGAAACCTTTTGATTATTAAAAATCTCCCACAATCTATCATCATTATGATAGAAAGTTCCGGCACAGGAAACGGAATCGATTTTATTCAAAGCATCTAATAACTCCTTTCGTAACCCTGTATCGCCTTCATGCCGAGCGATTAAGCTCGCAAAATCTGTTTTTTTATAGCGCGCTTGATTGATTTCTGTTACTTTCTGATGTAATTGCTCTAAGTTTTCAGTCCCATCAAATAAATACATAATCCACAAAGGGAACCGAATATATTTAGGATGATCTAAAAAATCAAACCCCATTGACAAGACGGTATATGGCAAAGCATAATCTGCATAAACAGGGAATCGTTTAATATTTTCGCCTGTATAAAAAATCTTTTTCTCATGACGGTTAAACCAAAAAGTTCTTCGCTTTCCAAAGATGGAGACAAAGCTGAATTGTTGAGCTTCCTTCAAAGACAACCTTGATGTAATAAAGCGCGCAAACCATGCATCTGCTTCTGTATGTCCCCACCAATTATAATGTTTTATTCCTTTTAAAGGAATCCCTAAGTAAGTACTTTTGAACCGTTTTATTTTTCTGATTAAAGCCATGCCTATTCTCACTAACTCGAGTAAGAGTATATAAAAAAAACTGGATTTAATCAATAGAATTAGAGTAAACTCTTTTAAAAGGAGAAATAAATGACTTATTTATTTACATCGGAATCCGTATCTGAAGGACATCCAGATAAAGTTTGCGATCAAATATCTGACGCTTTATTAGACCTAATGCTTTCAAAAGATGAACAAGCGCGATCTGCTATTGAAACAATGGCGACGACAAACCGAGTCATTCTTTCTGGAGAAATTCGTTTAAGAAATAACATACCGTTTCAAGAAATAGACCAGACCATTCGCCATGTTATTAAAAACATAGGATATGAACAAGGAGAGTTTAATTGGAAAGACATTCAAATTGAAAATTATCTTCACGAACAAAGTGCTGATATTGCCTTAGGCGTTGACAGAAACGGAGCCGGAGATCAAGGAATTATGTTTGGATATGCGACGAATGAATGCGATGCTGCGGATTTTATGCCGGCTCCGATTTTTTACGCGCATCAGATTTTAAAGAACTTATCTCGAAAAAGACATAGCGGGATCTATAAAGGATTGGGCCCGGACGCAAAGAGTCAAGTCACTTTTTTATATAAAGATAATAAGCCCGTTTCCATAGACAATATCGTTGTCTCGACACAACACCATCCTGATATAACCAACTCCTTTTTATCCGAAATGGTCATCAAAACAATACAAGAAGTTATTCCTAAAAACCTTCTGTGTCCTATTGACAAGATCTATATCAACCCGACAGGTCGTTTTATTATCGGTGGTCCAGCCGGAGACACAGGATTAACGGGGCGGAAAATTATTGTCGACACTTACGGTGGAGCAGCGCCTCACGGAGGAGGTGCTTTTTCAGGGAAAGACGCCACAAAGGTCGATAGAACGGCTGCTTATATGGCTCGTTATATTGCTAAAAACATTGTTGCTGCGAAAATCGCGGATAAATGTCTTATTCAATTATCTTATGCCATAGGAATGACTTATCCTCTTTCCATATATATCAACACATTTGGGACAAGTAAAATTTCAAATTTCCAATTAACTGATTTCATAAAAAAAGAAATAGATTTAACTCCCAAAGGAATGCGAGAGAAATTAAGTCTTAATAAACCTTTTTTCCTACAAACGGCTGTTTACGGTCATTTTGGGAGAAAACCTGAAGAAAACGGTTGTTTTTCATGGGAAAAAACAGACTTAACGTCTTTGTTTCAAAAATTATCTTAACGAAAAAAGCGAGTAAAAACTCGCTTTTCTTTAATTTTCCTGTTCTTTCTGCATACATTTTTCTATTTTTGATATTTTTGCCTTGCAAACCTCTGACAGCTCTGGTTGTTCATGAGTATCCGCCCATTCTTTAAGCTCATGTAAGACTGCTGATTTCTGGACGCTCAAACTATGAAGGATATCATGTAAGTGATCCGGCATCAACTCCCAGGTTTCCTCTAAAAGCTGATGAAAATTCTTTTTCCCCTCACTTGAACAATCACAGGGACGGCATTCGCATTTAGATTTATTCATGTTTATCTCCTTTTAAAAAATAAAGTCTCTTAACTAAGATAGACTTTTAAAAATATTCTGCAATAAGACAAAAGAATAGGCAGTCAAAATTTTCATGGACTTTTAAAACATTCCGGATTAGATTAAAAAAAAGTTAATAAAGGATAAAAAAATGACGACACCAGATCAGTTACGCATTCCTCCTCAGAGTTTAGAGGCAGAACAAGCTTTAATTGGAGCAATCCTAACAAACAATCGCGCGATGGAAAAAGTTATTGAGTTTTTAAAACCTGAACATTTTGCGAATACAGCTCATAGAAAAATATTCGCTGCCTGTCAAACTCTTTTGGGAAAAGGCCGTTTAGCGGATCCTATAACTTTAAAAGAATATTTTTCTAATGATGGGAATCTAGAAGAAGTTGGAGGACAAGATTATATATTTAAACTAGCGAATGCTTCAACAACTATTATAAATGCAGGAGATTACGGACGGCAGATTTTTGACAGATATTTACGTAGGCAGCTCATAAGCCTTGGGACAGAAATAGTCAATGACGCTTTTGAAATCAACCTTGAAAAAGATAGTTCGCAACAAATAGAAAATGCGGAAAAAATGCTTTATGAACTAGCGAATGAAGGGGAACTTGAAAAAGGACCGGCTCCATTTTCTATTGGATTAAAACAAGCAGTCGAAAGTGCTGAAAAAGCGATGAGGAATCCTAGAGGAATATCCGGAATATCAACAGGACTGCTTGATATAGATAAATTAATGGGAGGACTTCATAACTCAGATTTATTAATTTTAGCTGGTCGTCCAGGGATGGGGAAAACGGCTCTTGCTACGTGCATAGGTTTCAATGTAGCTCGAAAAATGCAGGCAGAGAATAAAAAATCTGATACGAAACAAGGAGTGGCCTTTTTTTCATTGGAAATGTCTTCGGAACAATTAGCATCAAGAATTCTTTCGACTTACACGCATATAGAAGGACAACTTATGAGAACCGGAAAGTTAACCGGAGAACAATTTGATGAAATAGCCGGAGCTTTGAGCATGCTCACAACGCTTCCTTTATATATTGATGACACTCCCGGAATTACTGTTAACACGATAAAAAACAGAGCCCGTCGCCTAAAAAGAGACAAAGAAAAAGGATTAGGTCTAATAATCATAGACTATTTACAATTAATTACCGGAACATCACACACAGAGAATCGAGTCCAAGAATTATCCGAAATCACACGCGCTTTAAAAATTATGGCGAAAGAATTAGATGTCCCGGTGTTAGTCTTATCTCAATTATCTCGATTAGTGGAACAACGCGATAACAAACGACCTCAACTATCTGATTTAAGAGAGTCCGGTTCCATAGAACAAGATGCCGATATTGTTATGTTTGTTTACAGAGAGTCTTATTATTTAAAAAACGAAGAACCGATACAACGCCCGAAAGAGACGCAAGAAGCTTTTCAAAAACGTATTCTTGAGTGGGAACAAAAGAAAATTGATTTGGAAAAGCAAGCTCAAGTTCTTATATCTAAACAACGGCATGGACCGACAGGAAACATTGATCTTTTTTATGACGGAAGATATACAGAGTTTGGAAATTTAGAAAAAGAAAACAAATAAAAGAGAATACAAAAACTTAAAAAAACTATAAAAAAGCTTGCAATTTTCAAAAAAGGACTGTATAAGAAAAATGTATTTGAGTTATTGGGCGTGTAGCTCAGGTGGTTAGAGCGTTACGTTGACATCGTAAAGGTCAGAGGTTCGAGTCCTCTTACGCCCACCAGTTTGTTTAAGCCGGAAAAGCATCCTTCCGGTTTTTATTTTATCTGTTTAGCCCACGAAAGCCCAATATCCGGGCTATTTTTATTCCCTTTAAAGGTCTCGGCTAAAAGGAACAAAGCTATATTTCTCTCCTTTCATCCCTTTTATTTGCATACTTGCATACCACCCTCAAAGGTCTTTGCGGATTTTTGGCCTTTACAATTAACCCTTTCAAATATAAGAATTTACATATCTATTTATACATACATGGTTCAAGTCCTATTTGGGGGAGCAATCTTCAAAGGACAGAAAATGCCGCAAAAATTTTTATCTTCCTAAGTAATTTTTCCGCTCAGAAGTTGTTTTTTACTTTCAGGAGGTAAAAATGACTGAAACACAAGAACTCGTTCAATTGATTTTAAAAGATTTTTTGGCCTTTCTGGAGGCCCAAAAAAATGACAATTTTCGGCAGAATTTACTGGATAAATCAGAAAATCCAAGCATCTATAATGACTGTCAAAAATAATTAAAGGAGTTAAAAATGGACGTTATCTCTGAAATCAGGCGACTGCCGACTTTAAGCAAAGCGGAGCTGATAGAAATGTGGCAACAGTATTTTCATAATACACCTGTTTGCATTCGGAAAGAGTATTATGTCAGGCAAATTGCCCATCGCCTGCAAGAACTCACATACGGAGGTTTGGATTCATCTGTTAAAGAAAAAATCGAACACATAGCAAATCTGAATAAAAACGCGATGAAGGGACTTCCTCTGCCAGGGACACGTTTGATAAAAGAATACAAAGGAATTGAATATACCGTAACAGTCCACAACGATGGATTTGAATATCTCGGCATTAAATACCCTGCTCTTTCAACTGTTGCTAAAAGAATTACCGGCCAACGCATATCCGGAAAAAGGTTCTTTGGGCTTGAATAGGAGGAAAATTTGGAAAAGAAAACAATTCGATGTGCTATTTACACCCGCAAATCCACTGAAGAAGGACTTGAAAAGGAATTTAATTCTTTAGAAGCCCAACGAGAAGCCGGCGAAAGTTATGTTATCAGCCGAAAATTTCAAGGTTGGGAAATCATCGAAAAACACTATGATGATGGCGGTTTTAGCGGTGGAAATATGGATCGACCAGCTTTACAAGAGCTCATATCAGACGTTAAAGCCGGTTTTGTTGATATGATTGTTGTTTACAAAATAGACCGG
>CALXXA010000026.1 GCA_944392585.1 uncultured Alphaproteobacteria bacterium
AGAAAAGCAAGAAAAAAGAGGTTTAAAAGACCTTATAACCCCGCTGTAAGCCAGGTTTTCTGCGGCATACGGGGGGGGGGGGGTGAAACCCATACCATCACAATCGTTCTTCATTCTTACTTCTTTCCTTCTCATTTTTTGTACTCCCATCATTCGTTCTTCCTCTCTTTTCTTCTAACTCCTCTTCCTTTCCTTGTCAATACATTTTTGGGATTTTTTTATTCTATAGTTGTTTCTACCTATAAGAACTTTCTTTTAAAAGGTGTTTATTTTTTAGATGGAGTAAATGTCTTCGCTTGTTCGTTTAATTTTTGAGTTAATTCAGCTAAGGTATGATTTTGTAAAAAAGCTGTATATTCATTTCGATAACTTAAACTCATACTAACTCCTTCAACAATAATATCAACAATTTTATATTCTCCGTTTTTTTCACGTAATCTCCAGATAACTTGAACCGGATTTGGCTCATTTTGAATAAGACTGTCTACATAAACTTGATTTTTGCCTTCTGCTGGACGTTCCCCAGAGAAAGTCAGTTCTTGCCCCGTATAAAGATTGAATTTATCTGCCCAACTTTTTAAAGCCATATTTGTAAAAGCTTTGATAAACTCTGCTTGTTCTTCTTTCGATGTCGTTCGAATGTAACGACCTAGTACAAATTTTCCAATATTTTGCGTGTCAAGGGCTTTTAAAAAATATTTTTCGAATCTTTCAGTTTTTTGCTCTTGTGTGTCAGATGATTTTAAAACATTCGTAATAACTTCATCTGTTAAATTCTTAACAAATAAAACAGAGCTTTTTTCTTGTGCGAAAATAACGCTTGTTTGTAATAAAAAAGCACATAGTATGTAAAATATATTTCTCATTCCTTTTTCCTTTATTCTTAAAACTCATCATCGCTTTCTTCAAAATCCGGAAAATCAAAATCGTAATTCTCTTGAGCCGATTGTTCATCTTCGGATAAAAATTGACGACGATTTTGTCGGTACATCGTTCGCATTGTCGCATACGGATCAACTGACGATTGTTCCAGATTATACAGTAAATCAGTAGATTTATTTATATCCGAAACAGCCTGTATGCCATATCTCCACCATAATAACCCTTTTTCTGCTTTTGGCAATACCCAATCAACAGGATCTATGAAAAAGCCAATAACCATTCCGGTCGCGTCACGAAGATTGGAAGGTCCTAAAAAAGGAATTACTAAATAAGGACCTTCTTGTTTCAATCCCCACTCATATAATGTCTGCCCGAAGTCTTTTTGAGGCGCTTTTATTTCAAATTTCGTCGCAATATCAAACAAACCGCCTATCCCAAGAGTCGTATTCGTGAAAAATCTTCCAAATGTTTGAGCGCAACTTTCAAAATCTCCTTGTAAAAAAGAGTTCACAAAAACAACAGGCTGCCTTAAGTTGACTGAAAAATTCGTAACCGCTGTTCGAAAGAATTCAGGTGTTATTTGGCGATATATATGACTAAACGGACGATAAAAATATTTATTAACAAGAGTGTTGAAAGAGGATATTTCTCTGTTTATCGGTTCAAGAGGGTCATTTCTTTGTTCATATTCCTCTCGTGCTATCGGATCTGAGGGTACAGTAGCACAAGCGCTTAATAAAAAAAAACCGCTCACTACCCAAATTAAACAGTTCCTTAGTCTCAATAAAAATTTTATCCTTGTCATTATCCTATTTTCTTTTCTGTGTTTATTTCTGGTAATATCGAAAGTTTTTCCTTTATTGACAAGATATTTTTTCAAGTTCTTTACGAATTGTTGGAATAACTTCCTCTACCGTTGAAACAAATGTAATTGTTTCCGCGTGTTGAGGCTTAACAAAACCTTCTCGAATCAATTGATCCAACAACGATTTAAGATTGTTAAAAAAATTGGCGACGTTTAAAACGACTATCGGTTTGTTCATAATCCCCAGTTGCTTTAAAACTATTAATTCAAACATTTCATCCATCGTCCCTAAACCTCCGGGAAGTACACAAAAGGCATCCGAAGCTTTCGTCATGGCCACTTTCCTTGTAAACATACGCTGATATATTTTTAACTCATCCATATTTCCTGCCATTAAATCTGGACGCTCTATATCAAACAAATGCTTTATCGTCATTCCGGTAACATGACCTCCTCCTTGTTTTGTTCCTTCTGCCACCGCTCTCATAACTCCCGTCCCGCCGGCTCCGTAGACAAGCTCTAGTTTGTTTTGTGCCAACAGTAATCCTAACTTTCTCGCAACTTCTTCATATATAGGAACATTTCCTGATTTTGTTCCGCAAAATACACAAACTTTCTCCAATTTTATCATTTTTTCCCTTTTTTTAAAAATTTTTATTGTTTATTCACTTTTTCTTTTTATGATAGAAATATATATAGAATAATATTAAAAAATGGAAAAGACAATCATGAAATGGAAAAGTGTTTTTATTCTAATTATCTTTTGTTTGTTTTCTCTTCAATCTCCGGCTGTCGATATCGAGGTGCCTTTGTTCTCTACTTTAGAACAGGATATACAGGAATTTCAAAATAAAAACAAACCCAAAAGGGTTCCTAATATCGGAAAAAATGCGGAACCTGTCCCGGAAATTAAAATCGCTCCGGATCCGTTTCCTCCTATTCAAATCGATGCGACTCAGTCCGTAGAGGATTCTAACCCGCCATTTTATGATAACACGAATACTCCCTCTATCCCCTCAGATGATGTCATTGCCTCTGAAAATTCACCTTCTGTCCCCGAAAGGTCTAGAGAGTCTTATTCTCAAAGCGCTCTTCTAAAACAAGATGTTCAAGTTCAGCCCCGAAAACAAACTTCTCCTCAGGTAAAAAGGAAAAAGGAAGAATCTCAATCTAAAGGAAACGCTATATTTTGGGGAAGACAAAATTCTTTATCCGATGAGATATTGATCCAACAACAAAAAAATAATCAAAATACTAAAATTATTCAAAATCAGTCGGAAGTGATTACAATGGAACAAATTTTAAATGATTTCTCCGACTCTTATAAAATCGATGATTTTGATATTATGGGATTAAAGCTGCATATGACGCCTCAGGATGTCATTTTAATTGCTCAGGAAAATGGTTTTTCCGTAACCAATATTTCTTATTCCATTCCGTTGTATTTTACTTCTGCATACGAGAAAATTTGCCGACAAAAGGGGCTTTATCAACTACGGTTTATCCATGATTGTGTCCGTCTCCAAGCTCAGGAAAATGATATGTATTATATTTCTGAATTACGTTTGGTAAATGAACTGACTAAAGAGCAAATCGTCGTTTCTTTTGTTTCTGAATTAACCGGGAATCAAGCGTCTCGAATTGATTACGTTTCTTTCGGAGATAATTCCCTTGGGACGAGTTATAAGGATACCGCGAAAAAAATCGCACGACGAGATTTATTTTGGACTCTTGTTTTTAAAAAATACGGACAGCCGAATTTCCGAGATATGGTATTGTGGGGAAATCCTAGAGGAGTTTATATGAAGGCTTTTATGGAAGGTACTGCTTTAAACGGTCGGTTAATCCTAAATGATACAGATTTACCATATCAGGATATGGGAAAAGCTTCTGATATCAATAAAAATGAGGAAATAACGCATTCATTTTCTTTTGTAAAAGACAGCTTGTAATATATTTTAATTTGTTAGACAGATTTTTTATCTTTCTTCTTGCGCTTTTTCGTTCATTTTTTATAATGTTCTAAGTTAGTTGTAAAGGAGTTTATGAAATGGTTAATGATGAAGTAGTTGAAAATAATGAGAAAACTGTAGATGAATTGGTTCAAAAAGCAAAAAAAGCTCAACAAATTTATGCGACATATACTCAAGAACAAGTAGATAAAATTTTCCAGGCAGCGGCTAAAGCAGCTTCCGCTGCAAGAATTCCTTTGTCTAAAATGGCTGTAGAAGAAACGGGGATGGGAATTGTGGAGGATAAAGTAATTAAAAATCATTTTGCCGCAGAATATATTTATAACAGCTATAAAGACACAAAAACATGTGGCGTTATTTGTGACGATGAGGCAGAAGGGTATCGGCAAATAGCAGAACCGATAGGAATTATTGCTGGAATTATTCCGACGACCAATCCGACATCAACGGCAATTTTTAAGTCTTTATTAGCTCTTAAAACAAGAAATGCTATTATTTTCGCCCCTCATCCGCGAGCCAAAAAATGCACGAATTATGCAGCTAAGATTGTTTCGGAGGCTGCTGTTGCCGCAGGAGCTCCAAATGATATTATTTCTTGGATTGATAATCCGACTTCGGATTTAACAGGATACTTAATGAAACACAAAAATATCGCTCTGATTTTAGCAACTGGAGGGCCGGGGATGGTTAAGGCCGCGTATAGTTCCGGAAACCCGGCGATTGGTGTCGGAGCCGGAAATACACCTGTTGTGATTGATACGACAGCGAATATGAAAATGGCGGTTTCTTCCGTGATTATGAGTAAAACTTTTGATAATGGAATGATATGCGCTTCTGAACAGGCTGTTATTGTAGAAGCTCCTGTTTATGAGGCTGCAAAAAATGAATTCATTAAAAGAGGATGCCATTTTGTATCTGATAAAGAAAAACAGATGCTGAAAAAAGTTTTGTTTAAAGATGGTAAATTGAATAATCAAATTGTAGGGCAGTCTGCGGCGCGAATAGCTGAATTATCTGGGTTTAAAGTTGATTTAAAAACAAAGGTTTTAATAGCAGAAACAACTTCCGTGGATATTTCTAATCCGTTCGCTCATGAAAAGTTGTCTCCTGTGTTGGCTTTCTATAAAGCGGATACATATGAACATGCTGTGGAAATGGCTCAGCATTTGATAGAATTAGGAGGCGCCGGTCATACTTCTGTCTTATACACAAATGAATTAAATGAAAATCATATCAAGTTATTTCAAAAAACTTTAACGACAGGAAGAACCTTAATTAATATGCCTGCGGCTCAAGGAGCTATCGGAGATGTGTATAATTTTAAATTACCTCCTTCTTTAACTTTAGGATGTGGATCTTGGGGCGGAAATTCCGTCAGTGAAAATATAGGAGTAAAACATTTGATGAATACAAAAACAGTTGCGGAACGTCGTGAAAACATGTTGTGGTTTAAAGTTCCTCCGAAAATCTATTTTAAACCCGGATGCGTCGTTCAAGCTTTAGCTGAGTTGAAAGGTCGTAAAAAAGCCTTTCTGGTGACAGATAAAACAATGGAATCTATTGGACATGTCTCTAGAATCGAAAAAATTTTGGAAGACTTAGGAATCCAAGTCCAAGTTTACAGTAATGTTCGTCCGGATCCAGACTTATCTAATGTCCATGAAGCCTTGGAAATGGTTAAAAATTTCCAACCAGATGTTTTTATTTCTTTGGGAGGCGGATCTCCTATGGATGCGGCTAAAATTATTTGGCTGATGTATGAACAACCAGAACTAAAATTTGATGATATCGCTATGCGGTTTATGGATATACGTAAGCGAATTTGTACTTTTCCGAAACTTGGAAATAAGGCTATTATGGTCGCTATTCCAACGACTTCCGGGACAGGATCCGAAGTCACTCCTTTTACCGTTATTACAGATGATTCTACCGGTCAGAAGTTCCCTATCACGGATTATGCGTTAACACCTGACATGGCTGTTATAGACCCTGATTTCGTTATGAGTATGCCTAAAGGGTTAACAGCTTATTCGGGTTTAGATGTGTTGACGCATTGTATCGAGGCATATACTTCTGTTTTTGCGACAAACTTAACAGATGGAAGTGCTTGCGAGGCTATTCGGCTGGTTTATAAATACTTGCAGCGTTCGTATCATGAAGGAGCAAATGATCCAATCGCACGAGAAAAAATGCACTATGCGGCAACTTTAGCCGGAATGGCTTTCGCAAATGCCTTTTTAGGAGTTTGTCATTCTATGGCTCATAAAGTCGGAGCTATGTATCATGTCGCTCACGGCTTGGCAAATGCTATATTGCTCCCGTATGTAATTGAATTTAACGCAACGGATAATCCTGTTAAACAAGGCTTGATGCCGCAATATAAATATCCTTTTGTGAAGGGGAGATATGGGAGATTAGCTGATTTTCTGCGCTTAGCCGAAGATTGTCCTGATGATATAGATGAAAAAGTTCGTAGATTGATTTCTTCCATCCAAAAAATGAAAGAGGATATGAATGTTCCGATGTCTTTTAAAGAGGTGGGTATTGATGAAAAAGAATTTTTTAATCGGTTAGATGAATTATCTGAAGAAGCTTTTGATGATCAATGTACCGGCGGAAATGCGCGCTACCCATTAATTTCTGAAATTAAGGAATTATATCGAAAAGCTTATTACGGAGATCCTATCGGAGTTCCTAAAAAAGATAAAAAGAGAAAATAAAAAAAAGCCACTTTATGTGGCTTTTTTTAAATAAGTTGAAAAAAAGGATCAATATATTTGTTAAAAGATTTTCAAATAGCTTATAAAAATTAAAGAACTTTAATAATACTTTGAATTTCTGATCTTATTCTTATTTAAAATAAAAAACTAATAATGACGGGAACCTTGTTTAGGTTTATTAGTTCGTTCGGCTCCTTTTTGACTTTTTATATAATAAATATGCAATTGATTCTGAATTTTTCCATAAATCGTTCCAGATTTATATTTCCCCTGGGAATTCGGTGTCCCGACACTCATGCCTGTTAAAATTTCTAGTCCTTCTTCTATGTTGGTAACAGCGTAAATATGAAAGTTCCCTTGTTGTATTGCTTCTATAACATCTGATCGCAGCATTAAATTACGGATATTTGCTTTCGGAATAATGACGCCTTGAGTACCTGTCAAACCTTTGATACGACAAACATCGAAAAAACCTTCGATTTTCTCATTGACAGCTCCAATGGCTTGGACTTCTCCAAGCTGATTAACAGATCCCGTTACGGCAATTCCTTGATTTAAAGGAACTTTGGCGATTGATGATAATAAAGCGTATAACTCTGCGCAAGAGGCTGAATCTCCATCAATAGGGAGATAAGATTGTTCAATAACGAAGCTGGCATTTAAAGATAAAGGTTCATTTTTCGCAAATTTAGATGCGACGAAAGAAGAGAGTATTAAAACTCCTTTGGAATGAAAAGGTCCGCTTAAATCGACCTCACGTTCTATGTCGATAAGTTCTCCGGAGCCGATGCGTGTCTGGCATGTTAAACGGCAGGCTCTCCCAAAAGACGAGTGTCCGAACTCTTGAACGGTTAATATATTGATTTGTCCTATTTGATAGCCTTGAGTATTAATTAGAATAGTCCCATTTTGAATGTGTTCCAACATGCGTTTATGTAAATTGTTTGAACGATCGACTTTTGCGGATATTGCTTTTTCTATGTGAGTTTTTGTTACGGCGGATGCTTTAGCTCTTCGTGCAAAGTAATCGGCTTCTTTCATCAAATCAGAGATTAAACTTAGCCGTGTTGTTAATTTCTCTTGGTCTTGAGAGATCCGAGAAGCATATTCAATTAATCTTTCCAGAGCTTCTTTCGTAAACGCCTTAAGTTTATATTTTTTACATAGAGTCGTCATTAGGGCTATATATTTCCCTATATTTTCTTTTGTCCGTTCAATCCGAGGATAAAAATTCGCTTCGACTTTAAATAAGTTTGAAAAATCGGCATCGTTTTCGCTTAAAGTGTAATATAAATCATTTTCTCCGATTAAAACAACTTTGATATTAAGAGGAATTGGTTCTGGTTCTAATGTCGTTGTGCTGACAACACCGGATTCTTCCTCGGCAGATTCAATTTGAATGGTCTTTGACTTCAACGATCTCTTTAGGCTTTCCCAGGCAGAAGGATGAGAACATAAATCTCTTGCGTCAATAATTAAATATCCTCCGTTCGCTTGATGTAAAGCTCCGGCTTTAATTAGGCTGTAGTCAGTAATGAGCATTCCGAATTGCTGCATTCTCTCCATCCTCCCGACCAGATTTGGAAGGTTGGGGTGATCCAGATACAAAACAGGAGCTCCTTTTCTCCCCGCATTGCTAACCAGTAAATTAACTTTATATCGGTTCATAATTTGAGAGGTTTTCTTCGATTTATTCACAAAAGCACTGACCTGATCCGTATCATCGTCATTTTTGTTCGCATCTATAAATAAAGAAATATGCTCAACAATGTCTTTTCTCATACTGTTTAAATACTCTGTTACATCAGAGATATCATTATATTTCTTGATTAAATCATGCATGACCTGATGTATTGTTTGATGTGTTAGGAGTTCATTTAATGTATTTATTTGCTCTTTTTGTTCTTTCTCCCATTTTGGAACTTCTTTAACGGCGTGTTCTAAATTAGCTTGCGTTTCGTTCATTTGCTCTAAAATAGCCTTACGCGTTTTCTTGGGAAGTTTATCAAAGGTTTCGGGTGTCAAAACTTCTCCGTCTTTCGTCGGGGCGACGACAAGCCCAGAAGGCATTCTTAAAATAGCAACATTTTTTTTGCCTTTAGCAATCCCTTGTAATTGATTATAATAGCTTTCTTTGTGAACTTGAAAATTTTGCTCAATTTCTGCTAGTTGATTCTGATATTCCGTCCCTTCAAATATTGCCGGTAGTGCTGTTTGAATATCTGTAATTAATTTTTCCATGTCTTTTTGGAAAATTCTTCCTTTCCCAGCTGGTAAACGAAGTGCTTTGGGTTTATGCGAAAACTCAAAATTGTTAACATAACACCAGTCATCAGGGGTTTTTTTATGTGTCGCTTCTTTTGTTAATAATTGTAAAGCTAAGCTTTTCTTTCCAATTCCTTCCGCCCCTAAACAAAATACATTATATCCGTCTCCGGGCATATTAATGGCAAACTTGATGGCTTCAATAGCTTTTTCTTGTCCGATTACGTCTGCGTTGCCTGACAAATCTTTAGTCGTTTGAAAATTTTTACAAATTGAACAGGTATGGTATAGTTTATCCGCTGTTAGTTCGTATTTTGTCATAGCCCCTCTCTTTAAAGAAACTTTGTTAACCTATTTTTACCATGTTTTATTAAAAAGACGTTAAGAAAATATATTTTCTAGGGAGAAAATACTTTGGAAAACATCTGATACTCAGAGTTCTTTCTATGGAGCGTAAAAATATTTAAAATTTTACTGCTTGATTGTTTCGTTAAGCTTAAATAAGTTTTGTGAGCCGAAGAATAATTCGTTACTTAAGAAGAGTCTTATTTTGAATGAAAATGACTAGAACTACCAATTATGCATTTCTATTTCAAAAAAGCCCTGTGGGTGTACACAAGAGGGACAAATTTGAGGAGGTTCTATTCCTTTTATGGAATAACAACAATTGCGGCATTGCCAAACGACAGGGGTTCCTCTTTTAAAAATTCGTTCTGTCCTGATATTATGAGCAAGTTCACGATACCTTTTTTCATGAGCTTGTTCTGCTATGCTGATAAAGCGAAATACATCAGCAATTTCATGGAAGCCTTCTTGATTCGCAGTATCGGCAAAATCAGGATAAAGAATTGTCCTTTCATAGTGTTCGGCTTTAATGGCCTCTTGTAGATTTTGTAATGTGGTTCCAATTAATTTTGTTGGAAATAAACCTGTTATAGTTAACTCTCCTCCTTCCATAAAATTAAAAAAACGGTTTGCATGTTCTTTTTCTTGATTCGCGGTTAGTTCAAAAATAAAAGAAATTTGTTCGTATCCTTCTGTTTTCGCAGTGTTCCCCCAATAAGTATATAGATTACGAGTATGACCTTTCCTTGTAAAAGCAATTAATAAGTTTTTTTCTGTTTTTGATCCTTTAATAGATACCATTTTTCCTCCTTTTTTATTCTTGATATAGAAATAGGTCGTAGGAAATTTAAAAAAAGAGAGATTTATAAAAAAATATATAGTTTTATGTCTGCTAATAAAAAACTTGCATTTTTTTATTGAATATCATAGCATGCAATCTTCTTAAGACATGTAAAATATCTTTTAAATTTCAATAAGGATTTCCCTAAAAATGATAAAAAAGAGTCTCTTCGGTTTTTTATTTATAAGTGCTTTTTCTTTGCAAAGTACAAGTACTTTCGGGGCTTCTTATTCCGTTCCTGTCCCGCAGACTGCTTTAGAAACGGTTCCTACTGTTTGTTTGGAAAGCCCTAAAATTACTTTTGATAATCCATATAAAAGACCATATTCTTTATCAGAAAGTCAAATTAATAAGTCCGCCTTGGCCAAAAATACTTTTTTGTTGGTTGGGGCCGGTGTAGGTGCTATGGGGCTTTTGTACCTGATGCCGTCAAGCGTCACAAATTGGGAAGATGATGATAAAAGTCCCGCTAAAAAATGGTGGGATAACGTAACCCATGGTCCTGTTTGGGATAAAGATGATTTATGGTTAAATTATATCGCTCACCCATATGTAGGGGCTATTTATTATATGGGGGCTCGTTCCACAGGAGCAAATGCAATGGAATCTTTTCTTTATTCTTTTGCTTTATCGACTTTTTTTTGGGAATACGGAATAGAATCTTTTGCCGAAATACCTTCTATCCAAGATTTAATAGTTACCCCTGTTGCGGGAGCTCTTCTTGGAGAGGGATTTTATATCGCAAAACGCAGTATTATAGAAAATGGATATCAATTATGGGGTTCGAAGTTTTTAGGAGAGACCTCTCTTTTGTTAATGGATCCTATCACGGAAATAGCTGATTGGTTAAAAGATGATGTGGAAAGTTCTTTTGCTCAATCATTATCTGTTCAAGCCTATCCATCATATATTTCAGAACAAGGTCTTGGATATAGGATTTCAATCCATTTCAATTTTTAAAAGTTAAAGATACTTCTATCTTTAGAAGGATTGTTTAAAAAGTCTATTTAAGAGTTCTTATAAAATAAATCAAATAAAAGAAACTTGTTTGTGGTTGCAGAGCCAATTAAAAAACATAAAAAGCACCTGACGGATAGGTGCTTTTTTTTATGGGGCGGAAGATGAGACTCGAACTCACGACATCTGGTACCACAAACCAGCGCTCTAACCAACTGAGCTACATCCGCCATAAGAAGAACAATTTTTTTTACTCGTTCTATTAACATTTGTCAAGAGATTTTTTATGCTCTTGGTTCAAAGTAATAAAAAATAAATATAGAAAACATTTTATCCGAAATTTTGTATATGAAGATATTCATATTTATTATGAATCTTAGCCATATTTTTAAATAACAATTTCATTAAAAATATATTTAGATAGCTGTGGCGTCCCCAGCGGGAGTCGAACCCGCGTTATTGCCGTGAGAGGGCAGTGTCCTAGGCCACTAGACGATGGGGACCTTATTTTTTGCTCTTATGTATGACATAAATTTTAAAATTTGTCCAGTTTCTTTTGAAAAAATATAAAAAAATTTTTGATTCTTTTTATTCTTTAAGCTACATTAATTAAGATAATTAAGATAAGGAGGAGTATATGAATTTTAAAAATGGAAGTTCTTTGGTTGATTTATCTTGGAAAAGATATATATTACCCCCTATTCATAAGGAGGGAGTTCCTTTTGTCATCGGGTTTGCTCTAGCGACAGTGCTGCTGTTTATGATGGGGAAGGTATTCTTTTTATTTGATTGGATTGCAACTGTTTTTTTATTAATGACTGTTTTTACATATTATTTCTTTAGAAATCCTGATAGAGTAACTCCAATAGGTGAGAGTCTGGTTATAGCACCGGCGGATGGTATTATTAGCAACATTGCACAAGTAGTTCCTCCCATAGAAATAGATATGGGATCGGAACTATTGACAAGAATTAGTATTTTTATGAGTGTTTTTAATGTTCATGTTAATCGGAGTCCGGTTTCAGGACTGATTCACAAAAAGCATTATCGTCCAGGAAAGTTTGTAAGTGTCCAAAATAAAGATAGCGAGGAAAATGAACGAGAGGAATACTGTGTCATCATGAATAACGGAACAAAAATAGGTTTTGTTCAGATTGCTGGGTTGGTTGCACGTAGAATAGTTTCTTTCGTAAAAGAAGGAGAACAGTTGGCAGCCGGGCAACGATTCGGGTTGATTCGCTTTGGCAGTCGTGTGGATGTTTATTTACCTAAAGGTATTATGCCGCAAGTTGTCTTGGGACAGATTACCGTGGCCGGAGAAACTGTTTTAGCAGATTTAAATGCGCCTCAATCGTCGGTAGAAGGTGAAATAAGATAAAAATGAAGAAACAAGAAGATAAAATAGAGGAAATAAAAGAACTTCCTATTCGACCTATGTTCCCAAATATGGTAACAATGATGGCTTTAGCATGTGGTGTTTCTTCTATGCAGTTTGCTTTTTGGAGTAATTGGGGAGCCGCGGTCGTGTGCATTGCAATGGCCGCAATTTTTGATGCTTTGGATGGCAGATTGGCTCGAATGCTTAATACGTCTTCACGATTTGGCGCAGAATTAGATTCTTTATCGGATTTGGTTAGCTTTGGAGTGGCACCAGGATTTTTATTGTATCAATGGACGATGGATTCTTCTATAAGAGCAACGGCTGTCGCAGATGGAATTAAAGATCCTATGGCCGTAGGCGTTCCTTGGATGATTGTTTTATTTTTTGTCATGTGTTGTGCTTTACGCTTAGCTCGTTTTAATACTATGTTAGATGATGAACCTCAACCGTCGTATTGGAAGCATTTTTTTATGGGATTGCCCGCTCCAGGAGGTGCTTATTTAAGTTTACTCCCGTTGGTTTTTTATTTATGGACGAAAAACGATTTCCTTAAAAATGAAGCCCTTGTCGGAGGGATTATGATTGTGAGTGCGATTTTAATGGCCAGTCGTATTCCGACTCCTTGTTTTAAAAAAATACATATGCCTAAAATGAAACCTGCTTATAGACAAATGATGGCTGTCGGAATGTTGGCTTTTCTTGCTTGTTTTGTAACGTTTATGTTTAAAAATTTTTGGGCATTCGCCGGTATCATGGGAATCATTTATGTTATAATGCTTCCTGCGGGAATTCTTTTCTTCTTTTATCAAAAGAAGGCTTTGAAATAAAAAGGCTTTTTAAAAAGGAAAAAAGTGATATAATAATATATAAAAAGGTTTCTAAGTGGAGGCATAATGCGTTTTTTATTAATGCCTGTGTGGCTGTGTTTTTTATCTTCCTTTGTGGTTGCCGGGGAACTACCTGTAAACCCGTGGATAAATCGTTCTCCGGTTGAAGATAGAATATCTAATACCTCTGCTATCTTAAATGTACGAGAGGGCTCCGCTATGCGTGTTCGTGCAGGAGTCGGAGATAAGCCCGGGCAGAGGGATGTCTATAAAATAGATAGAAATCTATATACCGGAGAAGCAACAACTTTTGGTCCCGCTTATGGTCAGGAGATGATTGCTCCAGAAGTTAATGAGGCTAATATCTTATTAATGATGGAACATTTGCGGAAAATAGGCTACAATATCCCCAGAGAATATGATTCTTATATTGTGAACGCTCCCGAATGGTATCAAAGGAAATATATGGAGATCTTTCAAAAATTAAACTCCGCCGCCAACTCTAATAATCCGATCATTAGAATTCCCCATGATTTGTTGAAAGATTTGGAAGCGAAAACTGGCTTGTCTTTGGAAAATTTCTTTAATACTTCTGTAAAAGTTATGAAAGGGCAATAAAAAATAAAATGAAAATAATTGTGGAATGTCTTTTCCTTATGACGATTTCTTCTTTTTCGATGGCTCAAAATGTCGCTGAAAATAGATTGAAAATGGCTGGAGCAGAAAAACCTTATGAGGATATTTCTTCTGCCGAGCCAGTTGAAAATCTTCCTCAAAGTCCTCTAACGATAGAGCAACAACAGCGTAAGATTATTATGGATTATATTGAAAAAAGTACTGCTTTCAAAGATCCCGCGCTTATCAAACGAATGTATTCGGCAATGCGGGGGTTAGATGATACCATTCAAAAAGCTCATGAAGAGTCTTTGAAAAAACTAGAAGATAACCCAGAAGAGCTTGAAAAAGAAAAACAAAAATTAGATGAACAAACTCCTTTCCGATTCAATTTCAAAGCTCAAGATACTCAATTGTTAACACAGGAAATTAATAAAAATCCTCAAAATGTGGCGACACAAATACTAATGGGTTTCAAAACTCCGAATATCAACGAAAGAACAATCGATGTCCAACGCAACCAAATAGAGCGTATGAATAAACAATTCGCTGATAAAATGGGAATGAGTGTTCAGGAATATCAAGATTTATTACAGCAACAACAGGAAATCCAAAATCAAAAAAAACTTCCCGGAACTTATTATGACTTAACTCATGTTATTTTGGATGAACAGTAAAATGTCTTGTACTGCTCTTAACTGTAATCTAGAAGAAAATAAAACACTTATCTTTATTTTAGTTAGACCTCAAATGCCTGAAAATATAGGGATGGCTGCAAGAGCTATGATGAATTGCAGAGTATATCAAATGAGAATCGTCAATCCGTATTGTGATCCTAGGTGTGAAAAAGCTTTACGTGCTTCTTCCGGTGCAGAAAATATTTTAATAAATGCTTCTGTTTTTAAAACTCTTTTTGACGCTACGGAGGATTTAAATTATTTAATGGCGACGACTGCTCGTATGCGAGATATGGTTAAACCTATATATACAGCCGAAACTGCTATCCCGTATCTTAGAACGCAAATAGAAAGAGGCGCTAAAACAGGAATCTTATTCGGGCCCGAACGAACAGGTCTTGAAAATAATGAAGTCGCTTTCGCTGATGCTATTATTGAAATTCCTCTTAATCCTGAGCATACTTCGCTCAATTTATCTCAGGCTGTTTTGTTGGTTGGATATGAATACTTCAAAGGACTGTCGGGGAAAAAAATCTTAATATCTTCTCAGGGAAACGGGGTTGCTAAAAAAACAGAAATGTATAAATTCCTAACGCATTTAGAAAGCTTATTGGAAGAAAGAGGCTATTTTAGGATCTCTGATAAAAAGCCTAGAATGTTACGGAACTTGAATAACATTTTTATAAGAAACCTCCTGACAGAACAAGAAATTAGAACTTTACATGGTGTCTTAAATACTTTAACAAGACCAATTAAAAAATAATATGAAATATATTTTTATTGCTTTTTTATTTAAAATCAGGTAAAACAATCTTAATGCCGCTGTAACTCAGTTGGTAGAGTAACTGATTCGTAATCAGTAAGTCGCGTGTTCGAGTCACGCCAGCGGCACCAATCATGGAATCTTTATCTTTTATATCAGAGGTTAAATATTTTTGTAGATTATTTTCGGCGAGCTTATAAAGGTTTCACCATTTTTTGCATTTTTTACTTGTTTCTATATATGATTCTTTTGTGTCAATAACTTCATTTTCTTCTCGTAATCTTCTTTCAATATATTGGAGCAGAGGATTAAC
>CALXXA010000027.1 GCA_944392585.1 uncultured Alphaproteobacteria bacterium
AATGGTAACAAAAAAAGAGGTTTATTATGAATAGCCAAGATTTAACAACAATGAAAGATATAGGAAAATTAATACGAGATATTCGTAAACAACAAGGAGTAACCCAAGAAGAACTTGCTGGAATATCAGAAACGGGGCGTAGATTTATCAGTGATGTTGAAAACGGAAAAAACACCACTCAAACAGGTAAGTTATTACTTGTTCTAAAAGCTCTCGGATTAAATCTATATATTTTTAATAAATGGGAAATTAAGTTTACCAAAAATAATCAGAACAATTAAAAAGATTTAAATTACCGAATATAAAATCCTCAAACAGCCGAACGAAAAATCCACAAACTGCCGAAGTAAAAATTACAAAACAATGAAATGAATTTCTGCAAAACCATTAAATGAAAACTTGCAAAATCATAAAATAAAAAAACACCGATACTTATTTATCTGTAAATTCAATCACTTATAAAATAATTTATTTTTTTCGGCACATTTCCATTTTCTCGGGAATTTACCTTACGTGAAAGGCGCAAAAGTCCTTTTCACCAAAAGGTAAAAACAAATTTTAAAAAAATTTTCACTCAGGAGGAATATTTCGCCTTCTCCGGGAATTTACCTTATAGTGGAAGGAGGAAACAAACCTTTCACATCAAAAAAAGGTAAAAACTCTGATGAAAATATTTATTCAAAATCAATGCATTATAAAAAAGTTAAAAAATTTTTCATTTTTTTGGGACGAAAAATCGGGCTCCGGGCTTTTTACCTTATGCAACAAAAAAATAATTTTTAAGTGAAAGGTAAAATTATGCAAAAAAGATTCTTTGAAAAACAACAATTTATCAAAAATATTAAAAGAAATGAATCTCCGTTGGTACTTTGTGACCCACTCATGGATTTTTACCCTATGTCAGACGAACAAAAAAAATTGAAAAAAGTGAGTACGGTTTTTCGATTTTTTGACTTGTTCTGTATGTAAGGAACTTTCTGAAAGGATAAAACCATGAATGAAATCATAGAACTGTTAAAAACAGCTGTGGCTGAAATCTTAAATGAAACAGAGCCCAAAGATTTATCGAAAAATCAGCAGATTAGACTTGATAAAAAAGAAAATCCAAGCATTCATTGTCAAACAAAAGGAGGCACAAATGGCCAGAAATATTAATTTAGATATTCCTTT
Organism: uncultured Alphaproteobacteria bacterium; assembly: GCA_944392585.1. Lineage (GTDB taxonomy): Bacteria > Pseudomonadota > Alphaproteobacteria > CAAHEQ01 > UBA3637 > CALXXA01. The sequence continues at coordinate 1,171 of CALXXA010000027.1, forward strand.
GGAAGACATACCACAATTAGACTTTGATGAGTTATATAAACTCTATATTGAGCTTTTCTCTCTTCCGACAAAGGCCACTCGCAAATCCTTTTTTATCTGGCGTGTCACAAACAGATTGCAAGAACTGCGCTTTGGTGGATTAGACAGTGTAACCAAACACCTGCTTGAAACAATGGATGATGAACCCGATAATGCAACTTATTTGCCCGTTGGCACAGAGCTTATCAAACGGTTCAAGGGTGAGGTTTATCGTCTGCGTGTGTTGAAAGATGGTTTTGAGTTTGATGGCCAGGTTTATAAATCTTTATCGGCTATCGCTTTGGAAATAACCGGTCGGAAAATCTCCGGCAAAGAATTTTTTGGAGTGTAGCCATGAAAGAAGTTCGTTGTGCCATTTATACCCGAAAATCAACCGATGAAGGGTTGGATAAAGAGTTTAATACATTAGAAGCTCAGCGTGAAGCCGGTGAAAATTATGTATTAAGTCAGAAACATCAAGGTTGGAAAATCATTCCGGAACATTATGATGATGGTGGCTTTTCTGGCGGTAATATGAACAGACCGGCCTTAGAGCGCCTGTTAGAAGACATCAATGCCGGCAAGGTTGATATGATTGTCGTTTATAAAATAGACCGCTTAACCCGATCATTAACCGACTTTTCCAAAATGATTGAGATACTAGAAAAGAATAACTGCTCATTTGTATCGGTGACGCAAAATTTCAACACTGCCGACAGCATGGGCCGTTTGATGCTCAATATCTTACTTTCCTTTGCTTAATTTGAACGAGAAGTCAGCGGTGAGCGTAATTCTTAAGTTTCTACCCCAAGTGGCCTTTAGTTCGCAACTGTAGTCTGGTGATGGATATGGGGTGCGAGGTTGGGGATAAGGAAAAGCGCCTAAATTAGGCATTTTTTGTTTTGGACGAGGTCAATCCAAAAGTATCTATTTTTCTTAATTTTAATAAAAAATCGCTTAGCGGTGGTCCATCTGCTCACATCATAATTAAGGCACCGAATCTCACAAACCCCGCAAACACTGGGCTTTTGAGGCATCACCAAGACACAAAAAAAAGAGGATAGAAACATCCTCTTTTTATAAATGGTGGGTCCGGAGGGACTCGAACCCCCGACCAGACCGTTATGAGCGGCCAGCTCTAACCAACTGAGCTACAGACCCGATTTTTATGCAAGCATTTTAGTTTTTTTTTGAAAAAAAAGCAACATTTTTATTTAAATTATTTTTCTATGATATAAGTAAATGTATTTTATATGAAATTTTATACTTTATAAGGTCGTTCCGAAGTTATGAGTTTTCTAAAAAAGTACGAAGCCTCTTAGAACGACTCGGATGTTTTAATTTCCTTAAAGCCTTTGCTTCAATCTGACGGATTCTTTCTCGTGTCACGGAAAATTGCTGCCCAACTTCTTCTAATGTGTGATCTGATGTCATCCCTATTCCAAAACGCATCCGTAAAACTCTTTCTTCTCGTGGCGTTAATGTTGATAAAACAGCAGAACAAGCTTGCCTTAAGTTTGATTGTATCGCTGCATCTAACGGTTGTATCGTACTTTTGTCTTCAATAAAATCGCCTAAATGACTATCCTCTTCATCTCCTACCGGTGTTTCTAAACTAATAGGCTCTTTTGCTATTTTCATTACTTTTCTAACTTTTTCAAGAGGCATGTTCAGTTTTATTGCTAATTCCTCCGGCGTTGGTTCTTGTCCCCCTTCATGAAGCATTTGACGTCCCGTGCGAACCAATTTATTGATAGTTTCTATCATGTGGACGGGAATACGTATCGTTCGTGCTTGATCCGCTATAGAGCGTGTGATCGCTTGTCTAATCCACCAAGTTGCGTAAGTTGAAAATTTATATCCGCGGCGATATTCAAATTTATCAACCGCTTTCATTAAGCCGATATTTCCTTCCTGAATTAAATCTAAAAATTGAAGACCGCGGTTTGTATATTTTTTCGCTATTGATATAACTAATCTTAAGTTTGCTTCAATCATTTCACGTTTCGCACGATTCGTCTCTTGTTCCCCTTTCTTAACTGTATTGACTATTCTGCGATACTCAACAATAGGCATTTGTGTTTCTGCCGCTAATGCAGCTATCGAATCGCGAATCGCATTGACATCTTGTTCGTATTTTTCTACAAAAGTTTTCCATGCTTTCCCAGGACGTTTTATAGCGAGTTCTACCCAATTCGGATTCTTTTCTATCTCTTTGTAAAATTCTAAGAAATCTTCTCTTTTAATCTTTGAATTTGTCGCTAATCTCAGTAACTTCCCTTCCAGCATTGTTAAACGCTTGTTAAGATCATTTATTTGATTGATTAATTGTTCTATTCTGGAAGGATTAAAATGAATCCCTTTTAAAAGATCTATCATCTCTTGGTGGATCTTTTGATACTTTTCTTCAATAGAAGAGGGAGCTTCTTCTCCGTTTAAAACATATTCATTACGGCTGATTTGTAATTTTCGTAACTTCTGATAAGTCTTTGTAATTTTATTTAATATCTCTAAAATTTGAGGCAATAAGACTTCTTCCATCTGTCTTAATGAGTAGGAACTACTGTCTTCATCCTCTTCTACGATTTCTTCTACTTGCTCTTCTTCTTCTCCTTCAATCGATTCGTCTTCTTCTATTGTCTCGTCTGTTAACTCTTCTTCTAGAGAATCGTCTACGTCTTCTAAAGAATCATCTTCTAGAATTTCTTCTTCGGTTTCTTCTTTTATTTGTTTTATAGATTCAGCTTCTAATGCTTGTTCTTCTTTCTCCGCCGCTTTCTTTTCAAATGCGGCAAGTAATGATTTTTTTGAAGGATCTGACTCGTAAGTCGCTTCTAAATCGATGATATCTCTTAAAAGCATTTCTCCTGTTAAAAGTGAATTGTGCCATCCGGTTAAGGCTTTCATTGTTAGATAGCTTTCAGATAAACCGCCCATCATAACATTCCATCCAGCCTCATTTCTTTTCGCAATAGCTATCTCTCCTTCGCGCGTTAAGAGTTCAACAATCCCCATTTCTCTTAAATACATTCTTACAGGATCGTTTGTTTGTCCTAATGTTAAATCATCTTCTTCTGACTCTTCACCGATAATAGGCGTTTCTTTGGATATAAGGTCATCCTCATCCGTCATATCATCTTTTTCTATGAGATTTATATCGTTTTCTGATAAAATAGCTCTTGCTTCTTCAATCGCTTCAGGACCTTGCTCTACGGAAATAGCCGTATTTAGTTCTTCAGCTGTAACATAGCCGCGTTCTTTACCTTTTTCAAAAAGCTTTTCAAAGGCCGAACCCAGCACTTGTTCCGGAGAGCTTATTTCCTCTTCATCATAAGCAGCAATTAAATTATCATTATCCGCTGAATTCATTATAGAGCTTATTCTCCATCTTTTTATTAAACGATTTTCTATACGCTTTTTTATCAGAAATGTCAATAACTATTTATATAATTTTGTTAAAAATTTTTTAAAGAGGATTGTTTCGCTTAAAAATTGAGGGGTATGGCGTTAAATCTAATTCTTAAAAATTAGAAAATATTTTTATGTGATTTTTTTAAAATTTTTCCGCTAGTTTCTCTTTTTCATTTTTTAAATATAAAATTTGTGTCCATAATTCTTGAGATGGATTTTGTGAAAATTCTTTCATTAGGTTTTGAATATCTTTTTCTATCGCCATTATATGCAGTGCGGTTAATCTTTTTTGCATATCCATTTCTATTTCTTTAGGTGTTTTGTTAGCAAGGTCTAATATTTCTATTTCTGTTTTTAAATAAATAAGAATATTTGGGGAATATTTTTCGGATAAAGTTTGACGGAGGTCTTTATCAAATGACTTTTCGTTTAAAGAAAATTCATTTGACAAGATTTCAAGTAAACGGATTATTTTCTTATCTTTAATGTCTAAAGAGTAAACTTCTTCAAAATATTTGCCGACAATCTGTGGGAAACAGATCAAATAAGCCAAAAGCATTTTAGCTTCCGTTTGTAGAGGAGATAAATCAGGGATGACGAATGCTTCGGCAAAAGGTGTCGTTTTTCGGGGACTTTTAGACTTCAAGGAATAATTTAATTCTTTTGAAAATTGTTTAAAGCGTGTAGTTAATTCTTTTGAATAAAAATATCGAACTGAAGGATCTTTTATTTGATTAGGGAATTCTTTTATTTGTTTTTCTAATAACGCTAATTTTTCCGGAGTATCAAAGTTTTTATTGCCAATCAAACGATTCCAAACAAGCCAGAATAAAGATTTTGCTCCTTTTAACTGTTTTAAAAACGCTTCTTTTCCGTGAGCTTTGATAAATTCATCGGGATCTAATCCTTCCGGTAAAAAAACAAACTTTAATGAATGACCAGGAGTTAAAATAGGTAATGCACGATCACTAGCCCGGTCAGCGGCCTGTTGCCCCGCTGAATCTCCATCAAAACAAATAATGGGTTCATTCGTCATTTTCCATAAAAGATGAAGTTGGTTTTCTTTTAAGGCGGTTCCTAAGGGCGCTACGGCATTTCCTATTCCAGCTTTATGAAGTGCTATTACATCCATGTATCCTTCCACTAAAATAGCGGAGGATGTTTTTCGAATGTTTTCTGAAGATTGATAAAGAGCATATAAATTTTCTCCTTTATGGAATAAAGGTGTTTCCGGAGAGTTTAAGTATTTAGGTTCTCCAGATCCTATTACTCGACCTCCGAAACCAATAATATGCCCTCTGCGATCAGAAATAGAAAATAAAACTCTGTTCCTGAAATAATCGAAATTCCCTACAAAAGAATCTGTTGTTTTACAAACTAATCCTAAGTCAAGTAAGTCTTTTTCTTCGTACCCTTCACGTAATAAATGTTGACGTAACATATTCCCGGCAGGAGCATAACCCAGACGGAATTTCTTTATGTCCAGATCCGTCAAACCTCGTTTTCTCAAGTAAGTCAAAGCGTCTTTCCCAATAGGAAGAAACAACTGCTTTTCATAAAAAGAACATGCTTTTTCCATAATTTCATATAATGAAACTTGTTTTTTTATTTTTTGAATTTCGTGAATGTTCATCTTTGGGACTTCCAAACCGGCCTTATGTGCGAGAATTTGTAACGCTTCTTTAAAGGTTATTTTTTCTGATTGTATTAAAAAGCGAAAAACATCTCCTCCAGCGCCGCATCCGAAACAATAATAAAATCCTTTTTCTTCATCTACTGTAAACGAGGGTGTTTTTTCTTTATGGAAAGGACATAATCCGACATATCTAGACCCCCGACGAGTTAATTTAACTCGTCGGCTGACAATTTCTACTAGAGAGACTTTATTCCGTAAAGTTTCTAAAAATCTAGGCGAGATCGCCATTTAACTTAATAACCCTTTAATTATCACAGAAGCTTTTCCAAAATCCATACGTCCAGCATATTTCTCTCGTAAAAGACCCATAATCTTTCCCATATCTTTCATCGATGTCGCATTCGTTTCTTGAATAATGCTTTTTATCTTTGTTTCAATCTCTGTTTCGTCCATTTGAGCCGGTAAAAATGATGAAATAATTTCTATTTCATTTTGTTCTTTTTTGACTAAATCTGATCGGTTTCCTTTTTGATAAAGTTCAATACTTTCTTTTCGTTGTTTTATCATGGATTGGAGTAATTGTAAGATGTCTGCATCGCTGATACCATCCATTTTCCCGGATGGACGAGCAGCAATATCTTTATCTTTTATAGAAGAATTTATTAAACGAATAACAGATGTTTTGAGATCATCTTTAGCTTTCATTGCCGAAACAAGTTCTGTTTTTATTCTTTCTCTTAACATTTTTAACTCCTTAATTATTACTCGTTAAGCATAAATGATTCTATTTTAAAACGCAATACCTCTTAGAGGTGGTTTGTTA